>DATHPV010000467.1:0-6559 GCA_035483495.1 Puia sp. | reverse complement strand
AAAGATCAGATCTCCATTTTAAAAATAATTCGAGCTCTTTGTTAGCCCGACTATGGAACATATCGCCGACAATAATAAGCTCCGCGGGTTGAAAATATTGAATCTGGTCAATCAGTCTTTGAAGATCTTCTCTGTAAACGCCTGCTGGAACCGGGATACCTGATTTCCTGAAATGACCCGTTTTTCCAAAATGCAGATCCGAAACAATCAAAGCTTTTTCTTCTTCCCAAAACATCGTTCTTTCTGTTGTGAGCCAGAATTGTTTACCAAGAATTTTATGGGATTTGGGCTTCTGCACAAGAACAAAGATATTTTATTTGATCCGTTTTTTTTCGGTGACACGAACCAATTGTTGTTGCATTTTTTTTACCCTGTCTTCGAGTTTTTCTGAAGAAAGGTCTTCGCGCATACTATCGACTTTAATCGGAAAACAAAATGGAGTTAGTTTTTCAGGAAACCGAATTATAATTTTGCCATTTGCAATTCTCTCCAGCATATTCCGGAGTCTTACTTCTTCCATTTGTTGTTCCATGACTTCGTGGTACGCCTGGCGTAAAAGCAAATTATGAGGATCATATTCGGTGAATACATTAAACAACAATCCTGCAGATGATTGCAAATGCCTCGTTTTTTTGTAGTCGCCTGGATATCCCTGAAAAATCAATCCGCCAATAACCGCCACATCTCTAAATTTCCGGCGCGCCATTTCAGCGCTGTTTACACTGCGTTGAATGTCTTTGGTCAGATTTTCATCCGAAAAAATCTCATAAACATTGCTGTCGTCCAACGGAATCGGCTGATCACTCAATAATTCGAATCCGTAGTCATTCATGGCAAATGAAAAACTGATTGGCAGAATGCGACTGATACGAAATGCAAGTAAGGCAGCCATGGCCTCGTGAACCAATCTCCCTTCAAAAGGATAAACAAATAAATGAAATCCATCACCGGTTTCTATTTGCTCAATCAGCAGTTCATTTTCTTTCGGAACATGTGACAATGTTGCCTGAAGTTCAAATAAGGGTTTCAGAACCTTTAATTCAATATCAGTATCATGAGGTCCGTCACCGAGCAGCAACTGATGAACTTCATTAAATTTTTTACGGAGCATAAGGCCCAGGTTGGCTGAGAGGGGCATGCGACCACCATTCCAGCTTGGCACTATAGATTTTTTTGCATTCGATTTTTTTACGATTGCAGTCATATCCTTAATCATCATGAACTCAAGGTTTCTTCCGGCAAGTGTGAAAACATCGCCCGGATTTAATCGTGATATGAAGTATTCTTCGATAACTCCGACAAAACCACCGCTCAGAAATTTCACTTTCATCATCGCTTCGCTTACTATAGTTCCTATATGTAGCCGATGACGCATGGCGATACGTCGTCCGTTTATTTTAAACAATCCATTTATCACTTCCACTTTTTTATATTCATCATATTGTTGAAGTGCTTGTCCCCCTTCTGTTATGAAATGAAGTATTTGTTGCCACTCTTCCATTTTTATTTCACGAAAACAATAGGTAGATGAAATTTCACGAAAAATAATATCAGGATAAAAACCTTCTCCGATTGCAAGGGTCCCCAGATATTGAATCAATACATCAAAGCAAAGCAGCATAGGTTCCCTATTCTCAATAAAATTTTGCTTCATGGCGGATTTAAGTGCGGCGGCTTCCACCAGTTCCAAAGAATGAGTGGGAAGAAAATAAATTTTACTTATTTCACCGGGCTGGTGGCCGCTTCTGCCTGCTCGTTGTAAAAAACGAGCTACCCCTTTGGGTGAGCCTACCTGGATAACAGTTTCTACGGGACGGAAGTCAACTCCAAGATCCAGGCTGGATGTACATACCACAGCTTTCAGTTTACCGGTGTGCAATGATTCCTCAACCCATAATCTCAGCTCCATATCGATGGAACCATGATGTAACGCGACTGCCCCCGCCAATTCAGGTGCTGCGTTCAGTATTTCCTGATACCAGCGTTCACTCATACCCCTGGTATTTATGAATATCAGTGTAGTCCGGCTTTTTTCAATAATGGGAATTATTTTATGTACCAGTTTAATTCCCAAATGGCCAGCCCACGGGTATTTCTCGATTTCGTCCGGTATGATGGATTCAACTTCTATTCGTTTATTGAGTTTTGCACTTACAATAACGGGCGACTCTTTTATTTTATCTTTTACAGGAGATATCAGGACCTCCATCCCCTGCTTGAGATTGCCAATGGTAGCTGAAATACCCCACAGTGAAAAGCCATATGTTTCATTGGTCAAACGCAGATGAGCAATTCTTGAAATAGCCAGTTCTACCTGGACTCCGCGTTTAGATCCCAGTAATTCATGCCATTCGTCAACTGCGAGGATCTTTACGTACTTAAAAATTTCCGGATAATTTTTTTGCGCGAGGAGTAAATGAAGACTTTCCGGAGTAATAATCAGGATCTCGGGCATTTGCCTCTGTTGCTTCTGCCTCTCACTCATCTCTGTGTCTCCATTACGGATCCCAACTTTCCATTGCATTCCAAGCGCATCAATCACTTCGACCATTGCACGTCCGATATCTTTCGCCAAAGCACGAAGTGGCGTTACCCAGATCAAACGAAGATGGTTGCGTGATTTGACTAAGTAGGTGTCAGGGTGTTCATTTATAAAATCAATTATTGCACCTAAAAAAACAGAAAAAGTTTTGCCGCAGCCAGTGGGTGCATTCACAAGACCCGAATGCGATCGTATAATATGATTCCAGGTTTCTTCCTGGAATTCAAAAGGTCGTATTCCATTCATCGTAAACCAGGAAAGTATCACCTGGTATCCTTTACTTTCTCTTAACTGCATGAAACAGAATTAACATTCTTGTGGTTCGTAGATCGTGAATCGATGTACAACAAATAAAATACCATTAAAGTGTTTTCAGATATTCAATTATAGCTTTCCTTTCATGGTTGCCCAGTTTATCGCCATAAGTATGTCCATAGTTTCCATATCCCGGCAAATATGTATTGTAAGTTGTTGTTCCGACTGCAGAATCCATCTTGTTGTATTTCCATCCAAGATTATCGTAATCGTATTCAGGATTGTCAAAATTGCGTGACCAATACGCAGGACGATCTTTACTATTCAACAGAGATTCAAGATCCGGGACAGATCCGTTATGAAGATAGGGTGCTGTGATCCAAATACCATCGAGAGGAGGTGCAATATATCCGTTAAAAGGTACGAGTCTTGCAGGATGATCTCCCTGTGCAAACCATGAATTATTGAACCATTCAATAAATTGATAACTCTGGTAATTACTTTTATATAGAGAAGAATCTGTCCCGATTTCAGACTCGGGAATCAAAAGGTTTGGATATTTTCCGCCATCTCCATAACTGCCATGACACTTTGAACAATTTTGCACAAATAATATACCTCCTTCTTTAACCAGCAGTTTATTAATCGGTTTTGGATAAGCGGGGGGCCGAATAGAATAAATATATGCCAATACATCATTGAAATGAGAATCGACCTCACGTGATTCAGATGTATCATTAACCGTCAATAAATTAGAAGCCATCAGGAATCGACCGAAGTCTCCTCTTCCAAATCCGTTGTAGAACATGGCGTTTTTCTTTTTCAACATCCACCACGCAGGAACATCCGTAGGAATTACTTCTTTTGATACCTCCAGGAGAGGTTGTTCGCTCCACCGAAATGTTTTTGGATCCCGATGACTTGCCAATAGTGCCGCAAGCCTGTCTGCAGCATTCACACCACGTACCTGAGTATGCAGTTGTCCTCCAATTGCCTTTACAACCTGAAGAAATGGTTCGGCAGCTTCGTATTTTTTTGCGTCAAGTTTTCTTAAGAGTTTTTCTGCTGCAACTGCATTCCTGGGATCCATTTTTTCTCCACGTGAAAAATCAATAGTTGAATTTCCGAGACCCATGATGAGTTTTCCTTCAAACAGCTGTGCATGACATTGCATACAATTCGGTGCTACTACGCGTTCTCCGTTTGGCGCTGAAACCACTGTGTAATCATAAGGTATATCTTTGTTATCACCTTCTCTATTCAAATAATTAAATGATGTTTTTCCAAAACTCATTTTAAAAAACGACAAAGGGATACCGCTTCTAAGATAATCGCCCGTAGTCAGATACGTCAGACCAGTTTTCGCGTCACCAGTCCTTTGTTTACTTTCAGGAATGCTGACCGGATCGTCCCCATTTTTAAATAAAACAAATGAACTGAATGAAAATAAAATGATCCACAGCAGAACACAGAGCTTTTTCATTTCTTTAAAATTAACCTGATAAGACTCAAAGCTTGAATATAAATATGATTACAATTAAAAGCGGATTCGGTTGCTCCCGAAAGCAAAAAAATTACTGCAAACACTGGATGTAAGAATAATACCTTAATGTTTGCCGTATTGCTTTAACATCATCTGAAGGTCGTCAAGTGTATTGATTTCTTCCGGCTTTTTATCTTTTCGCCATCGACTAATCCGAGGGAATCGAAGTGCAACTCCGGATTTGTGTCGTTTAGATTCCGCAATTCCTTCAAAAGCAATTTCAAACACAAGTTCAGGTTTTACAGTTCGAACGGGACCAAATTTTTCGAGAGAATTTTTTTTAACAAAATAGTCCACCTCGTTGAATTCTTTATCCGTCAATCCGGAATAAGCCTTTGTAAAAGTTACTAGTTGATTCCCTTTGCGAACTGCGAAAGTAAAATCTGTATATAAATTGCTTCTCCGGCCGTGTCCTTTTTGAGCATATACCATTACTGCATCGATTACGAGAGGATCGATTTTCCATTTCCACCAGTCGCCCCTTTTTCGTCCTGTTTGATAAGGAGCATTTTTTCTTTTTAACATCAGGCCTTCGCTGCCCAATTCTCTTGATTTTTGCCTGATAACTATTAACTCATCCCATTTTTGAAAGGGAATAAGAGGTGAAATTCTTAATACCGGCAAGTGTATTTCTGAAATTATCTTCTCCAATTGAATTCTCCTCTCCAATTGTGTTTTTTCCCGAAAATCCTGGCCCAGATATTCAAGCAGATCGTAAGCAATAAATCCAACGGGAGCTTCTGCAAGGTTCTTGCGTGTAATAGTTTTTCTGCCAATTCTCGTTTGAAGAGCAGCAAACGGCAATGGTAAAAAGTCGATTGAATCCGATCCGGATGGTGAGAGACATATAATTTCCCCATCAAGGACGGTACCATCGGGAAGTAAACTCTGAAGAGGGCTAAATTCCGGAAATTTTTCAGTCATCAATTCCTCACCTCTGCTCCAGACAAACAAATTGGAATTCCTGAGAATGATTTCTCCGCGTATTCCGTCCCATTTCCATTCTGCAAACCATTCATCCGGACTACCCAGTGAATTCAAATCTTCATCCAATGCGTACGCCAGATAAAATGGATAAGGTTTGGAATAATCCAGCAATCCTGACTTTTTGCTGGTCAGTTCACTAAATGGAAATGTCATCGGGTCCCAGTTGCCAGTAATCCTGTGCGCAATTACTGACGGATCATTTTTAGTGGATCTGGCTAAAGCATTAACAATCATCTTTTGCGAAACTCCGATTCTAAAATTTCCAGTAATGAGTTTATTGAAAACAAACATTTCATTCTTCGTCAGTTCCTTCCAGGAATCCAGAATAAAATTTTTTTTCTCAGGTTCTTCTGATTTTTGCAATAAAATCAATTTATTCAAATAGTAATTCAACTGTAATCCTGCTTTAGTGCCTTTACCTGCAGGAATCAGGAGCGACAAAGTTTCTGCCAAATCACCCACTGTATGATAACACTCCTCGAACAACCAAAGTGGCAGTGCGGTTATTTCTAAACCATAAGAAATAAGATCCGCCGAGGATATTATCCGTTTAGGTTTTCTGCCACTGAAAATCGCAATTACCCAGACTTTATCTCTTTCATCCGCCTGCTCAAAATATTCCACAAGCGCTTCCAGTTTGATATTTGTCTTGGTAGCAGCACCCAGAGTTTGTACTAAAATGGCGAAACGGTTCATGTTATATCCTGTTCACGCTGAGTTTGTTGTTTTTCAGTTTCCAATTCTACACTGTCGCCAAATTCAGTTTTCACTTCTTCAGACTGAATCCCGATCTCATTCAGATACCTGCTAAACGACGATTGAAAACCATGTGTTACAAATACTTTTTTTGCGCCCGTTGACCGCACAACCGAAAGCAGGCCTTTCCAATCCGCGTGGTCACTCACTGGGAATGCCCCGTCGACATTTCGCCTGCGAACATTACCACGAACCTGCATCCATCCGCTACAAACGCCCAATGAAAGCGGATAAAACCGATTCATCCATGGAGAATTCTCCGAGGAAGGTGGTGCGATAATAATATCTGCCTGAAATTTCGCTTTGGTCATTTCCGGTAAAACCCTAACTACATTTTGAAATTGGAATCCTGACTGTAAAAGCGATTCCTGCACATTCCATATTGCACCATGCACATAAATCGTCGAAGAAATTTCCGCAATACACTTCAATAGTCTTTGTGCTTTACCCAGGCTATAAGCTATTAACACAGAATT
>DATHPV010000466.1:0-6756 GCA_035483495.1 Puia sp. | reverse complement strand
AGTCCGTTAAATCGGAATACCGTCAAAAGACGTGGGTTACAAACGGGGGGGCGGACCCGGTACTTTTCGCACAGTTGATTGGCCAGAGGCTTTTTGATTTTGAAAGTGCGGTGGACCCGGATAATCTTTTTTTTATGTCGGTGAGATTAAATCAGGGATGGCTGGTTGCTGTTACCATGAAAAGAGTACCCGACCGATATCCCTTTGCTTACGGGGAAACGATTTTGAATTCGGTGGAAGCTTCGATAATTCCAAGGTTTTTATGGCCTGATAAACCGAAGGCGGGAGGTGCGGAAAACCTGAGGCGTTTTTGGGGATATAATATCGTTGGTTATAGTATGAATATCGGACCGCTGGGAGAGGCTTACGCCAATTTTAATGTCCTGGGTGGAATCATCTATATGTTTTTTTATGGTCTGTTTTTCAATTTTATGCTCACAAGTCTTTTGAAATATTCCGAAAAGCGACCTACGATTGTATTATGGCTGCCCTTCCTGTTTTATTACGCAATAAGTGTTGAAACCGATTGCCTGACTACGATGGGATCACTCATAAAAGGCGTCTTTTTTACCTGGCTCGTATTCCAGATTTATCGCATTGCTTTCCGGCTCGATCTTTAATGAATACAATCGGCCGCTCTAATAAATGATAAATTAATGGTATCCATATCAGCCAGCACAAAACTTTGGGCATTTGCCATGGCGGAGCAATTCGAATTAAGAGGTTTGCTGGATGAACTGATTACCACCTATGCTTATTCAAAAAATACGACAGCCCGTCGTTTTATACGCAGAACCGACAGAGAAAATATTCCTCCTGAAAAAATCAGAACAAATATTTATCTGGCAGTGCTGATCGGAAAATTCCGTTCATTTCCTCATATATGGAATGAAGTTTTCGATCGTTGGGCAGCTACCAAACTGAAACCAGGCCCGGGTCGCGTTTTTATTGGCTGGAGTGGAATGAGCCTTCATAGTATAAAACGGGCAAAAAAACTGGGGATGATCTGCATTTTAGAAAGAGGATCTTCTCATATTCTGGTACAAAATAAAATATTACAGGAAGAATTCGATCTCTTTAATAAAAAGTTTTCCATTCATCCCTCTGTTATAAAAAAAGAGTTGCTGGAATATCAGGCTGCTGATTATATATCGGTGCCATCCTCGTTCGTTCGAAATAGTTTTATCTCGCAGGGTGTGTCAGAAGCGAAAATATTTGTAAATCCTTTTGGGGCTGGTGAGAGTTTTGTTCATAAGATCCGTACCCGGCGAGATCCTGATGCAAAGTTCACCATCGTTTACATGGGCACTTTATCGATCCGTAAGGGGTTGCTGTATTTTTTCAGGGCGCTGGAAATATTAAATATTCCCGAATCCGATTATGATGTGTTATTCCTTGGATCCGTAGAAAGTGAAATTCAGTCTACTATTGAAAAATACAGAAAGCCGAACTGGAAGTTTATGGGACATGTGGATCATTATAGTTTGCCGGACTGGCTGGTGAATTGTGATATAGGTGTGCAGCCATCTTTGGAAGAAGGACTCAGCATGGTAATACCACAAATGATGGCCTGCGGTGTGCCGGTTATTGTTACACCGAATACGGGCGGCGAAAACATTATTCAGAATAACCAGAATGGATTCGTTGTGCCAGTTCGGGATCCCCAGGCCATTGCTGACAAACTGGAATGGGCATACAGCAATCCCAGGGAGTTACAGGAGATGAAAAATAATGTAACGGAATCCATACTGAGTGATTTTACCTGGGAAGCATATGGAGAACGTTACAGCAGGTTTTTAAAAACAATCATGCAAAAAAAAACAGTTGCGTCTGCGTGAAAACAAAAAGAGTATTGCTTGTATCTATTTACAGTCACCCGGATTACTATCCGCCTACATTGAGCGCAGTCGAAAACCTTTCATTATTTTATGATAATATTTATATCCTTCACCGGAACATTCACGGGTTGAATTGGAAATATCCTGAAAATGTTCAGCTGATTGGACCACGTAAACAATACAGTTTACAGGAAGTGGAAAATGCCGGATTAATAAAAAAGGTGATCTGGTATCTTGCATTCTCGCGAAGATTGTTCTCGGCCCTGAAAAAATATAAACCTGAAACTTTTCTGATCAGTGATTACTTATGCATCCTTGCGTACCGACTCATTTTCCCGTTCAGCAAAAAGCCGGGAATTGTCTGGTATCATAACCATGATGTTGCCGAAGAACAATATTTAAAAAAATACAGCGTATCCTGGTTATCCTGGAAAAGCGAAAAATGGCTTTTCCCTAAATTACAGATATTCAGCCTTCCTGCTCTGGAGAGAAAAGTTTGTTTTCCCCTAAACTTATTTCACGGAATATTTTTTTTTCTTCCAAATTTTCCTTCCCTGTTAATATATAAATCCGGGTTAAATGAAAACAAATATAAGGATCCGGTATATCGTATTTTATTTCAGGGCAGTATAGGCCCCTTACATGGTTTGGAAGAGTTGATCCCATTATTAAAAGAGAAAATTCAGGGGAAGGAATTCGTCCTCGTATTAAAAGGATTCATTAGTACTGAATACCTGACGGAGTTAAAAGTGATAGCCGGTTCTCATGGGGTAAGTGAGAAATTAATTTATATCGGGCCAACAGATTACAGGCAGGTAATTGAAAATGGCAGAATCTGTCATATCGGTATAGCTATTCATAAAAAGGAAGATATGATGAATAAAACCCTGGGTACTGCTTCCAATAAGATTTATGAATATGCGGCTCTGGGGCTGCCGGTTATCCTTTATGATAATCCCCATTTCAGGGAAATACTGGGGAAGTATAAATGGGCTTTTTTTACAAGTGCCGATACTGACTCACTGAGACAAAATCTGCAGGATATCGTAATGAATTACCCTTCATTAAGTAAACAGGCTTCTGCAGATTTTAACAGCCAGCTCTCTTTTGAACACTACTTTGAACCGGTAAGGAGTTATCTCTTGAGTTAAGATCTGGCTGGGGCATTAGTTAACTATATTTTTGGGCTTTTTGTGCTGCTTTTTCAGCACAGGTTTCTTTAAATGGCCTATATTTATAGGGATTGATCTCCCATAATCCGGGCCTTTCTGCAAAAGGTCTTTCTAAAAGACTTCTATGACTGATAATCAAATTGACCTGCTCTCGGGAATCGATTCAATTAATAAAGAGTCCCTGCTTTCCTATAAAGTAAAACCTGAAGTTGTTCGGGAAAAAATTTATGAGAGGCTGGCTACGCTGGCACAACCCACAGGCTATACTGGTAAAATTCCCTGGATCGTACAACAACAGATCGCAGCAACCAATGGAATTCACTTTATAGACTCCATCGGTACACTTTCGGAATATCCAATACCTGAAATTCCGGTTGAATATGCCCGTGCAACAGGCGATATACTGTTGGACATAGGTAATGGCTGGGGCAGATGGCTCGTTGCTGCTGCAAACAAAGATTACATTCCTGTAGGAATTGATATTCGTCTCGAGTTTTGTGAAACCGCAAGACAGGTATTACGTGCAAACGGAAAAAACGGTTATTCCCTTGTTGCGGATCTTCAGAATCTTCCATTTCTGAATAATGTTTTTAATGTCGTCTGGTCATTCAGTGTTATCCAGCATACACATCTTGACCGGTTTACACGTTGTCTTTCCCATATTGAGAGAATATTAGTCGACAATGCTTATTGTTATCTTGAATTTCCAAATCGCAATGGGATAAGGAATCGATTCGGGCCGGCTGCAAAGCCTAATAACAGTGACTTCGAATCCTGGGATGTGCGTTATTACACGCCAGAGGAATATGAAAAGATCTTCCGTATATTTTTTGATAATTACAGATATGAAAATCATTCTGTATTGGGAATAGGAATTTTACCCGGCGATGCTAAATATGCCAGGGGATTAAAAAATAAACTGGTCATTTCCGCGTCCAGGGTTTTTTCAAATCTTGCCAGCCTGGTGCCTCCTATTAAATCGATTGCCGATTCCATTTATATCAAATCTGTAAAACACGGAAAAGCTGACAATGGTGTTCAGGATGCAATTGATAGATTTCATTCGGGCCACGCCCGGAATCCCGCAGACAATCTCAACATTGTACATTTATTGAGATGCCCTGCCACAGGCGGCGCGGTTAGTCTTTCTGACGATGGAACCGAAGTGATCAGCCAGTTTGCACATCTTGCTTATCCCATAAAAAATTCAATTCCGATTATGATTGCGTCAGAAGCGCGGTCATTATAGATGTAATGACTCCTGTTCACTATTATTTCAGGCATCCCGGAAATATCTACTTCAGTATTGAAAAGCTGTTTCGTGAAATTGCTGAAACGATCGGCCGGGATAATGAAAATAAATTCAACATATCGTTATTTTATTTGCCGTTTCCATCGGCACTCAAAAATATCTGGAGAAATATTTCTTTTGTCAGAAGAACCCAATCATCCATTAACCATATTACAGGCGACATACATTATGCAATACTTGGCTGTAAAAGGGAGAATATCAATATCCTGACTATTCACGACACGGTAATGCTCCGACGTCTTAAACGCAGCAATCCGAAATTCTGGTTTATCAAATGGATCTGGTATGACCTTCCCGTTCGTAAGGCAGATATGATTACGGTAATCTCTGAAAGCAGCAGGAAGGATCTTGTTTATTTTACCGGCTGTGATGAAAATCGTATTCGTGTTATCGGGAATTTCTATGACAGGAGTTTTCAGAAATCTATCAGGCCGTTTTCTAAAGAGCAACCGGTGTTACTGTTTATTGGGACGGCTGAAAATAAAAACCTCACGCGCCTTATCGCGGCGTTAAACGGGCTTTCCGTGAAATTGCATATTGTAGGCAACCCTTCCGAATCCCAAATGCAATTACTAAAACGAAATCATATAACCTGCGAGGTCTCTTCGCAATTGTCGGATGAGGAGATGCGAAAGGCCTATATGGAATGTGATATCCTGGTTTTCCCTTCGATCTATGAGGGATTTGGTCTTCCGATCATGGAGGCCCAGTTAACCGGCAGGCCCGTACTTACCAGTAATCTTTCGCCGATGAAAGAAGTTGCAGGGAAAGGAGCGATGCTTGTTGATCCGTACGATTCTCAATCAATAAGAGACGGGATAAATAAAATTATCGATGATAACCAATTTCGGGATCAGCTTGTAGAGGCTGGTTTTGAAAATGTAAAACGATTTGATCCGGAACATGTTGCTGCGCAGTACGCTGAACTTTATGAAGAATTGATGCTTAAAAAAATGAAGAGGAATAATTAATGTGCGGGATAGCAGGCATATTAAATAAACATGTATTTCCTACAAAGGATCAGATCAAGGGAATGACAGATGCCCTTTCTCACCGGGGGCCTGATGCAGAAGGATTTTATCTGGACGGTCCGCTGGCATTTGGCCATCGTCGTCTTTCCATTATTGACCTTTCGGATGCGGCCAACCAGCCTTTCATCGATAACTCCGGGCGATATATTATAGTATTCAATGGAGAAATTTATAACTACGCCGAAATAAAACCACTGCTTGGCGAATATCAATTTCGTACCCATGGTGATACAGAAGTGATCCTTGCAGGATTTATAAAATGGGGGCCCGGATGTTTGAAATATTTGCGCGGCATGTTTACAATTGCCATTTGGGATAGAGAAGAAGAGTCTTTGTTTATAGCACGCGACAGGCTTGGTGTAAAGCCTTTGTATTTTTTCCAGGATAAAGAAAATTTTGTATTTGCATCTGAACTCAGAGCTGTTTTGACAATGGTTAAAGGTGAAAGAAAATTGAACAGGACTGCCATTGCCGAATATTTCAGGTATCAGTCGATCGGATTTCCTTTTTCTCCGGTAGAGAACATCGTGCAAATGGAAGCAGGTACCTGGATGAGAATTAAAGACGGCCGTACTCATAGTGAAACTTATTGGGATCCTTTTACGAACCGGTATGAATTTCGTTTTACTGAAAAAAAACAGGTTGAAGGAAAGATAAAGGAACTCATGCTGCAGTCTGTAAAACGCCGTCTGGTGAGTGACGTGCCTGTAGGTGCATTATTGTCTGGCGGCATTGATTCCAGTGCCATTGTAGGGCTCATGGTGGAATCAGGGGATTCTTCACCAAAGACATTTACGATTTCATTCGATGAAGAGGAATTTGATGAGTCCCGCTATGCAGAAATCGTTGCAAAAAAATTTCATACAGACCATACCAGGATACATTTAAAACCCGAGGTGATGCTCGAGGAACTGACGCATGCGCTCGACGCCATGGACATTCCTACAGGTGATGGGATTAATAACTATGTTGTATCGAAAGCTATTCACCGCAATGGAATCAGAGTGGCGCTTTCAGGCGTAGGCGGTGATGAACTTTTTGCAGGGTATCCCATTTTTTCCAACTATATAAGACTGCAGCAAAATAGCTGGATCTGGAAAACACCGATGTTTATCAGAAATCTGGCGGGTGGACTATTAGGGAAGTCGGAGAAAAAAGACAGGATAAGGCAGATGATCGGGTTGGATTCTCCTGCTATTGAAAACAGTTATCCTGTGTTCAGACAGTTATTGTCACCCGATATGCTTAAGGATCTTACAAATCTGAATGGCATTGGCGGACAAACTTTGTCGGCGCAACTGATGTCAAAGAGAACAACACTGCTTAAGCTTCCTTATTACAGCCAAGTAACGGCAGCGGAATATCTGGGGTACACCCAACAGACATTGTTAAAAGATACTGAT
>DATHPV010000465.1:0-3404 GCA_035483495.1 Puia sp. | reverse complement strand
GATCGTTTTCTATTCAAAATAAAAGTGGATTACCCAAGCGAACTGGACGAGGTTAATATCGTAATGAAGCATCATTCAAATCAAGGTATGGAAATCAACCATATGGTTAATCCGGTTTTGAATGCGTTTGAAATTGAGAACATGCGTGGAATAGTTGGCAGGGTTCATATAGAGGAAAAACTGATCCGCTTTATAGTAACGCTGGTGGCGTCTACGCGTCAAAACAAATCGATATATCTTGGCGCTTCACCCCGTGCGTCTATAGGAATTCTGCAATCTTCTAAAGCCATAGCCGCCATGAATGGCAGGGACTTCGTAGTTCCTGAAGATATATTATATACCATGCCTTCCGTGTTGCGGCATCGCCTCGTGCTCTCGCCGGAAAAGGAGATGGAAGGGGGAACAACAGACGATGTTATTAAACAAATAATTCAGTCTTCAGAGATACCCAGATGACATGTATAAACTGAAACAGCTTTGGCTTTCTGTTTTTATCGCTAAGCGATTTTATCATTTGATAACCGTTGTTATATTTCTGTTCATTGTGTCATATTTTGTACCCTTTTTGTTTGATATTTCGCTACTAATATTAATTCTGTTTTCAGCCCTCCTCGTTTTTGATTTTATCATTTTATTTTCAAAACCTTCTCCGATTCATGCGCAACGGATTTTACCGGAGAGATTAAGTAACGGAGAGGAGAATATATTGAGGTGGCGAATCGGGAATAATTATTCTTTCACCGT
Source organism: Puia sp. (assembly GCA_035483495.1). Lineage (GTDB taxonomy): Bacteria > Bacteroidota > Bacteroidia > Chitinophagales > Chitinophagaceae > Puia. The sequence continues at coordinate 2,660 of DATHPV010000465.1, read as the reverse complement.
AATACTGAAATTGTTGGACGAGTTTCCTGAAAGCTGGCAGATTCGGGATGTTAACTGGAAGTTTAAACTGAGGTCAGGGAATGAAGCCGTCGTTCAACATACTGTACGGCCCCGGGAAAGAGGGGAATTTTATTTTGGAGACATACATGTTTTTATCAAAACTGCATTTCAATTGATAGTTCGAAGAAAGACTTTTCCTGCAAGGGAATCCATAAAAGTCTTTCCTGCCTTCCAGCTGCTCAGGCAATTTGAATTTAAAGCTCATTTAACGGATCCGGGAAATATTGGATTTAAACAGGTAAGGAAAACGGGTCATAGTCTTGAATTTGAACAAATACGCGGGTATGTTGGAGGGGATGATATACGCAGTATTAACTGGAAAGCAACCGGACGGACGGGTGGCCAATTGATGATCAATATGTACTCGGACGAGAAAAGCCAGCAGGTGTATTGTATGGTTGATAAGGGCAGAGCTATGAAGATGTCGTTTGAAGGTCTTAAGCTGCTGGACCATGCTGTGAATGCAACTTTGGCCTTATGTGCAGTTGCTATCTCCAAGCAGGACAGAGCCGGATTTATCAGTTTTGGCGATTCAGGAGGTGACTTTATTCCAGCGAACCATCGTACAGTCCAACTGTCTGGAATTGTAAATGCGTTGTACAATATTAACACCCGGTTTTTGGAGTCAGATTACGCATTTTTGCACAAACTTATCAAGACACGAATAACGCAAAGAAGCCTGTTAATACTTTTTACAAATTTCGAGTCGATTACGGCGCTTCAGAGGCAACTGCCCTATTTGCGAAATATTTCTGAAAAACATTTGTTGTTGGTTGTTTTTTTTGAAAACACTTCTCTTTATAGTTTGTCGTCCGGAGAAGCTAAAAATATCGAGGGCCTTTATGAGAAAGTAATTGCTGAAAAATTTATTCTTGAAAAAAAGCTGATTGTAAAGGAACTTCAGAAATACGGAATCCCTGCATTATTAACAGCACCTGAAAAATTGAGTGTGGATGTGGTGAACAAATATCTTCAAATAAAAGCAAGAAGAGAAATCTGATCTTCGAAATCTGAAAAGTTATGAATGCAAATGAAGAAGGGCGGGTGATACTTATTGATAAACCGCTGCATTGGACTTCGGCCGATGTGGTCAAAAAAATAAGAAATCAGGTTCATGCAAAGGTGGGCCATGCTGGCACACTGGATCCTCTTGCCACCGGATTGTTGATTCTGTGCACAGGGAAATTCACAAAGAAAATAAATGAGTATATGTTGCAGGAGAAAGAATATACTGGCACGATTACGTTGGGTTCAACTACTGCCTCTTTTGATTTGGAAACACTTCCCGAAAATTATAGGGAGTTTAGTTTTGTGAATACTACTTTATTGAGTGAGGTTTCAAAAAAATTTACGGGTGAAATTATTCAGATTCCTCCAATTTATTCCGCGATTAAAAAAAATGGGGAACGTTCCTACGATCTCGCGCGACAGGGGAGGGCCGTTACCCTTGAAGGAAGAAAAGTATTCATCAAGGAATTTGAGATGCAAATTCTTCAGCTGCCTCTTGTTCATTTTAGGGTGGTTTGTTCCACAGGCACCTATATTCGAAGTCTTGCAAATGATATTGGTCAAACATTGGGATGCGGAGCCCACCTAAGTTCTCTATGCCGTACAAGAATTGGCATTTATAAACTGGATGATGCCCTAAGTCCGGAGGCAGCTATTTCGAAAATTAAAACGGGTAGTTGATGCCCAACTGAAGTTGACCACTGCCCAGTTCGAGTTTGTAAAACCAGGTATCGGATCCATAAATAGCTTGTGGGTCACGAATTCTATATGACCAGTCGAGTCGTATCAAAAAGTAATTAAAATCCAATCGCAAACCTGTGCCTGCCCCGACGGCGAATTCCTTGTAAAAACGGTTTAATTGAAAATCACTTCCCGCACCCAGTGCCGATGTATCGATGGGCGACCAGTTCCAAATGTTTCCTATATCTGTAAAAAATGCACTTTTGAATTTGATGCTAAAAAGAGTACCCAGAAGGAACCGGTATTCTGCATTAAATTCCAGCTTAATATCGCCGTATCGGAGATCATAAGAATTCAAAACATCCGTGTAATACTTTGATGACCCAAGCCCTAAATTTCTAACCTGCCACGCACGCATGCTATTGGGGCCTCCTGCATAAAATGCCTTAAAGGAAGGAAGGGTGTGTTCATAGCCGCTGTCAGTTAGTCCATAAGCATAACCTGCCCCACCGTATGCGCGAAACGCAAGTTGATTTTTACCATAGTCAATAGTATGTCGAAATTCTATTTGTCCGCGAATATATCGAAGTAATGCCCCTCTATCCAGATTCGTAAATAAACCCAGCAATGCTCCACTCTCTTCAAAATCTACCAGGAAATAATTTATTTTATTTTGTTTTACTCTTACAATATTATATGCAAATTGCTGGCCTATCACGAGACCCGGTCGAAAAGTAATTTGAAGCGGAGGATTTTCCTGGAGAATTTGCTTGAAGCTATCTGTAATTTTCGGGTATGTTGTGTTTTCAATATTTATCGGTTTCCAGAAATAGCTTTTGGTAACAGTAAAGGCTAAGTCATTTTTCTTATGAATTTGTGTTTTCGACCACTGATAACCGAAAGATCCATTT
>DATHPV010000464.1:0-5777 GCA_035483495.1 Puia sp. | reverse complement strand
AGGTTATCAGATCTGGTAATGTAACAGAGACAATATTGATCATTTTCAATTTTAGAAATCCCACAATAACCTCCCCGAAAATTATGCAGGGCTATCTGATGATCTGGCATATCAGTCTTTACATGATACTTAACGCCAACGTGATTAAATGATTCGCCTGCATTCAGAAATTTGCGTTTCCATTTCACATCGAGGTTGCTCCTTTTTCCGTAACAGGCACAAGCCAGTTTCGCATTGAACACTCCTGCACTTGTATGAATAAAATGATTATCGTTTTCAAAATCAACATCATAAACTTTTGTATTTTCAAAGAGATGAACCCCCAGAATTTTGGCAATTTCCGCAAGGGAAGAATCCAGTCTGTGCCTGCTGATTCCAAATCCACCTAACGGAAGTTTTTCCAGGATAGATTCACCATTTGGAGAAGAAATGTAGAGTTGATGAATCCTGGGCAAATTCCATTCTTCCAACGGCAGACCGAGACCTACCAGGAAATCCCAGCTTTCCATGCTGATATATTCTCCACATACTTTATGAAACGGAAAAATTTCTTTTTCAAATAAACAAACCTGATAATTTTTTTGCGCAAGTTGTATTGAAAGAGATAACCCTGCAAGGCCACCACCTACAATGGCGATATCATATTTATTATTTTTGATCACGAGTTTACTATCACCAACCAGCGAAATGCCCATTTCCAATGAATGGTATATTTAAATATACCGGCTTCTTTTAATAATACCTGTAATTCCTTTTTCTTAAATCCGCGTAAAACGGAGAGTGGGGCATCGTGCTTAACAAGATAGGACTTTGAAAAAAGAGAAGTTAACAAGCGGATAGAGTGATAAGCGAAGGCGTGACGATGCAGATCATTTATAAAAAAACCATAGCGACTATTTTCTTTCATCCATCGAAACATTTGTATAAGTTCGGCTTCATTGAAGTGATGACAAAATAGAGAGCAGAAAATGATGTCGGGACTGGTTTGGAATTGTATGTTTTTATAATCACTTGCTATAAATTCAGTGTTTGCATGCCAGCTGATATTTTTCGCTACACGGATACAATCCGGATTAATATCAATTCCCGTAAATCGAATGTTTTTATTATCAGATTTCATGGAATTTTCGATGGCCTTCAGATTATCACCACCACCGCAGCCTATTTCACAAACGTGCAGGTTCTTTTCCTTTTTTCCCAATTTGTGAAAGCCGTCTAATGTACAGGAATGGCCGCCGAGTTTTTTATTTATAAAGGAAAGTTCTTTGAGATTTTGTCGAATATCGTCCGATGGAATATCAGGCTGATCAAGTAGTTCAAGCTTATATGACCGAACAATAAAATTCATATGAATTATTGCTTAAAAATATTGAATCAGGAACCAGTGCAAACGGTAAACGTTTCCATTGTCAGTCCTGGCCCAAATGCGGCACCAAATACGCGCTGTTTTTTTGATTTGTCGAGGTGGGACAATATTTCTTTCAACACAAATAAGATGGTAGGGGAGGACATATTTCCATACTCCTTTAAAATCTGATAAGAGGAATCAAGTTTTTCTTTTTGCAGGGAAAGGCTTTTTGCGATAGCTTCCAATATTCTTCTTCCTCCGGGATGAATGGCCCAATGGGTAATCTCATCACGGGAAATACCCTGTTTTATTAAAGCCTGATCCACCAGTTTTTCAAAATCTTCCTCAATCAATTCGGGTACATACCCGCTTAAAGTCATGTTAAATCCTGTTGAAGATAGTTCCCAGGACATATCCCTTTTACCCTTTGGCATTACTTCACCATAGAAGCCAGATATATGAAAAGCATCAGATTGATCCTGATCGCCGGTAACAAGCACGGCAGCAGAACCATCTCCAAACAACAAACTGGAAGTAATATTATCAGTAGTAGCCAGTTGTTGAAAGTGTAATGTACAGAGTTCAGTACATACGATCAGCACTTTTGCTGCTGGGTCGCACTGACATAAAACGTCGGCCAATTTGAGGGCATGAATGGCTGCGTAACAACCCATGAAATTAACGGAGGTTCTGAAAATATTTCGTGGAAGATCAAGTAATTCCATCAACTGTAAATCCAGTCCCGGAGCGCTTAACCCTGTACAGGTGACCGTGATTAAATGGGTAACCTGATTACATTTCAGTTTATTTTCCAAACAATTAATAATAGCGCTTGCTGATAAATCAACAGCATACCGATTAAAGACTTTCATCCTTTGTTCTATGGACGGGAAAGGTTCAAGATTTTCACCCGCCGGATAGAACTTCCAGTCAGCTGGTTCATTACTATAGTCTGAGAGCACAGAATAGCGACTGGAAATTCCGCTATGATGATATAAATATTTAAGGGTTCGCCTTTCCCTTTCATTGAATGCGTAAATGCGGCTCATGAAACGCAGGATTTCGTCCTGCTTATGTTTAAACTTTGGAACGGCGGTCCCTATGGATTTAATCTGGCTCAATCAGTTTATTTAAGAATGGTTTAATCGATGCATCAGAAAAATAAGTATAAAGCCAAGGCTGGTACAGCAGGAAGCGATTATATTCATTCGCATCGTATGTCGGAAATCGGCCAAAGAAGGATTTCGCCAAACTTGCACGCCCCAGCTAATAAAGTATACGAGAATTGGGAGCATACAGGTTGATAAAATCAGGAATTCTTTTACTTCCAACGAAATCATGAAGAAATAACCCAGTAAAGCGATTGTGATTGCATATAGAGAAGCACAGAATTTAAAGGTCCCACGTATCCCAAGTACCGCACTGATCGTCTTAACTCCATCTTTCGCGTCTGCCATATGCTGATATATCTGCGTGAGTGGGTAAAATCCGCCAATTAAAAGTGATGCACAAATCATTCCCAACAAAGGCACATGGGTATTTAAAAGTGGATGAGTTCCATGATATACCATAAAAAAAACCAGGGCTCCCTGGCAAATAACCACAACCGCGTAACCCTTAAAAGGATACTTTTTCAACCGGATCGATCTGGCGCTATAAGCTCTGGATGCCAATATGTATAGCGCTGCCGCTGTTGTGAAATATATGCTTACAAAAAAGCCCAATAAGACGGCCAGAATATCCATCAGGACGCTTGTATAAAAAAGCTGACGCGTGGGTAAAAGTGGCGATTTCAGTCCGCCGATACTTCCTTCATCGCGATCCATATAGCTGTTGTAACCATTACTGGAGGGATATATTAAAAAGTGGAGAATAAAAAATATGAGCAGTGATCTGGCAGGGTTAGGATTAACCACCTGACTTAACGCGAACCAGTAGACCGGCATCAGGAAAAACGAAAAATGAAAACGAAGCAACTGAATGGTAGAACGCTGAATCATTTTTCGAAAAATTAATCAAAGACAGAAATCGGCAAGGAAGTTACCCGGATTTTATCTTTTTTAGAAAACCGTTTTATGAAGAAGTTCTCCTGCGCCTGGAATTGGTTCCCGCAGAGGGAATTTTTTCTAAATGGAATTGGTTGATTTACACAATTTTATGCAATGGTATGAATTTCGTCTTTCAAGTATTGTTTTAATCCTTATTTATGAAAACCAGTTTTTTTCAAAAAGTTTTTTCGATCGTTTTTCCGGGTATTTTGTTTTCATTATTCCTGCAGGCACAGGTTGCTGATTGGTCTTTTAATAATGTACTAACCGGGACAGGGTCTGCGAATAGCACCGCGGGAAATGCATCCCTTGGAAGCACGATAGCTTCAGGAGGAGCTTTTAACGGCGGAACCGTTTATTATGGAGAAGGGCCCTGGCCAACGGGCAGTAGTATAGACCCAAATGCATATCTCGAATTTTCGATTACACCAACAGCAGGCCATACACTAACTGTTTCGACTTTAGCTATGCAGATCCGAAGAAGTACAACGGGAACTTCCGGAGCTGGTCCTAATTCCTGGTCACTGCGCAGTAACCTGGATGGTTTTGCAACCGATATTTCGAGTGGTGTATTAACAACTAACAGTACTCCGGCTACGGTTGCGACGCTGGGTATTTCATTTATGAATTTGACTTCCAAAGTAATCTTTCGTTTATATGGTTATAATGCAACTGTTTCTTCTGGTGGACTCGATCGTTTTGTATATGACGATATTCAGGCAAATGGGTCAATTATTTTACCGCTGGTGTTTGACTATTTTAAAGTAAGTGCTGAAAACCAGTCGGCAAAAATTTCATGGAAATTAAGCGGCGACGGAAACCTTTCTTCCATGAATATCGAACGTGCTTCAGATGGAATCAATTTCGAAAAAATTATGGGTTATAGTGGGGATCAAATAAATAATTCGAGCGCTTTTGAATATACGGATCAGTTAAATGACGTTTCCGGTACTTATGCTTACAGAATTCAGATGATATCAAACCAGGGAACAATCTCTTACTCATCTATTCAGACCGCGTCGTTTGATTCCGAAAACGGATTTCGGGTACAAGCCATCAATACCGGAAATTCGAATTCAATTAGTTTCCGCGTGAATGCAGCTAAATCTGGAAGTTATACTTTCAGTTTATACAACCTGAACGGAAATAAATTAGCAGGGAAAATGACTTCGCTCACTCAGGGAAGTCAGGTGATGCAAATGGATAATATTTATCTCAAAAAAGGGATCTATATTTTACTTGGTGAAAACGGAAACCAAAAAGTCAGTACCAAAGTAATGATATTATAAACTAATTAACCATGGACGGTTACTAAACAAGCATTCGCAGGGGCTCCTCCAGGAGCCCTTTTAGCGTTTGAAGAAATGCAGCTCCTGTTGCACCGTCAACTACGCGATGATCGCAGGTCATGGTAAGTTTCATCACATTTCCCGGAACGATGGAACCATTTTTTACAACAGGTATCTGCTGAATGGAGCTTATCGCAAGTATACAGGAATCAGGCGGATTGATGATCGCCGTGAATTCATCCATTCCAAACATACCCAGGTTTGATATCGTGAATGTACTTCCCTCCCAATCAGAAGGCTGTAATTTTTTATTTTTTGCTCTGGTAGCGAAATCTTTTACTTCCGTTGAAATCTGTGAAAGTGATTTGGTATCTGCAAAGCGTACCACGGGAACCAATAATCCATCTTCAACCGCTACAGCTACACCAATGTTTACGTGATGATTCACACGAATTTTTTCTCCCATCCAGCTACTGTTTACAGAAGGATGTTTTTTCAAAGCCAGCGCAGTGGCTTTTAACACAAAATCATTGAATGAAATTTTTACTGGAGCGGTTTCATTAATTTTTGCACGGCTGCTGACAGCCTGATCCATATCAACCTGAATAGTAAGATAAAATTCGGGTGCTGTAAATTTGGCTTCTGTAAGACGTTTTGCAATTGTTTTGCGCATCTGGGAAACCGGTACGTCCTCAAAATTTATTTCACCGGAAGGCGCAGAAGATACGGTGGTGCCTTTCTGCACAGATGCGGTTGAAGCTGAAGGTTTGAATTCAGTCACATCTTTTTTAACTATGCGTCCATAGTCACCACTTCCATGTAGCTGCGACAAATCAATTCCTTTCTCAGAGGCCAGCTTTTTTGCCAGGGGCGAAGCCTTTATACGACTGTCCCCATTAAGGGACTGTGGTACAATTGCTCCTGCGTCGGTGACTGTCTTAGACACTGCGGGTTCAGGATTCGGTGCTTTTGCAGCTTCCTGAACTGACCCCTTGTTTTTAGCCGTGTCTACGATTTGTTGCACATTGACTTTACCTTCCTCCCCAATTATAGCCAGCAGGTCATTAACCGCGATCTTCTGTCCTTTCTCAG
>DATHPV010000463.1:0-6058 GCA_035483495.1 Puia sp. | reverse complement strand
GGATCCCAGTGAATCATACGGGCGCCGCGATAAATGAGTTTTTTTTCATAAAGCGCCACGAATACTTTCATCACCGCTTTGTAATAGTGATCATCCATTGTGAAATTGGTCCTGTTCCAGTCAACACTGCAACCCAATTTTGCAATCTGGTCATAAATGATCGACCCATATTTTTCTTTCCACTCGAATGCGTATTCTAAAAACGCTTCTCTGGAAAGGCTGTTTTTGTTTATGCCTTTTTCTTTTAACATGGCGACCACCCTTGCTTCGGTTGCAATGGAAGCGTGATCACTGCCCGGAACCCAACAGGCATTATACCCATTCATTCTTGCACGACGGACCAGAATATCCTGCACGGTTTCATTAAGAGTATGTCCCATATGCAGAACACCTGTTACATTGGGGGGAGGGATGACGACGGTAAACGGAGTGCGTTTGTCGGGATAGCTGTTGAAATATTTTTTGGCTATCCAATGGCTGTACCATTTGGATTCAGTAACTGAAGGGTCATAATGTTTGGAGAGTTCCATCCGGCGACATCCGTTTTTTGGACTGCAAAGTTAATCAATCATGCAGAAGGATGGAAAGGAGTGAATTCAAAAAAAAAGTCTCCATTGTTTAACGGAAACTTTTTTCGTGAGAGAAAATGAATTCACCCTCACTTATCTGTGTAAAAGAGGTTTTGAAATCAATTTCAAGGGTTGATCAGCTACTATGCGAACCAATACAGGTAAGAAAGCAGCATCACCAGGCCAAGAAAACCAAAAGCAAACAACGCTGTTTTTGCATTTTCTCCCAAATGAATGGAATGCATTATCTTTTTCATAAATGAAAATGTTTAAAGTGAAACCATGTTAAAAAACATTTGTTTCAAGGGGTACATCAAATCAACGAGGGTCGGTGTTTTCTTACGATTTGGGTAGGATGCCAGGGAGAAAAAATACGGTTGGCGGCCGCAGTCGAACAAATATATATCGTTTTTTTGTCAGATGCTAGTGTTTTAGCAGATTTTTTGTGTTTTGTTCAGGCCTTAAAGCCTGATGGTTAACAGATCAATTTCAACATTTAACGGCTATTTGCGCATTTTAATATTCAACTTTAAAATAAAAAACTCCGGGGATACCGGAGTTATCGTACAGGGTCTTTTAGGGTTTACGGGAAATGGTTCTCATAACCAGATTAATAACCCTGCCTGCGGGAGGCAGGCACTAATTTTAACACCTAAGCAAGTGTAAAGACGTAAGAAAACAACATGATGGCGCAGAAATACAACACGGCAATTACTGCTGCCAGGGTCGCCTGCTCTCCAACGTGACCAATGTGAAGGTGTTTCATGAAATGGAATTTAAAGGTTATACAATAAAGGACGGACATTGACAAGCTTAAAGCCTAACGCTTAAAGCCTAGAACTTTATTTGGCAAATAAAAATGGTTGTTCTGTTAACTGAAGAGTGATTATTCCTAACTTTATTAGCAAAATGTTCTCCAGGTTTTAGCCACCATGTACGCGATCGTAGATATAGAAACGACAGGTAGTTACGCTGCTAATAACGGCATCACTGAATTAGCTATTGTGCTGCACGATGGAAATAAGATCGTGGACCGGTATGAAACGCTGATAAACCCTGAAACGCCCATCCCGCGCTACATTCAGGTCCTTACCGGAATCCATCCGGGCATGTTAAGCGACGCTCCGGTTTTTTCTGATGTTGCATTCAGGGTTTTTGAATTACTCAAAGACGCCATCTTTGTAGCCCATCACGTCAATTTCGACTATTCGTTTGTGAAACACCAGCTGGAACAATGCGGATTTGAGCTTAATACCAGAAAACTCTGTACGGTCAGGCTTAGCAGGAAAGTTTTTCCGGGTCTTCGTGGATATAGTCTTGGAAAACTCTGTGAGGATCTGGAGATCCCCATTTTAAACAGGCACAGGGCGGGCGGAGATGCGGATGCTACCGCAATTCTTTTCGGGAAAATATTAAAGAACGACAATACAGGGGCGGTAGCCCGTATGTTACATGGAAAAAGCAGGGAGCAATACCTGCCACCAAACCTTCCCTCGGAACAAATCGCTTCCCTTCCTTATACTCCGGGAGTTTATTATTTCCACGATCAGAAGGGCAAAGTGATTTATGTGGGGAAGGCCAAAAATATTAAAAACCGGGTTTGCAGTCATTTCTCAAACAACAGTTCGGGTCTTCGAAAACAGGAATTCTTGAGGAACATTTACTCCGTAAGCTGGCAGGATTGCGGAACAGAACTGATGGCCTTTCTTCTGGAATGTGTTGAAATAAGGCGTTTCTGGCCCGCTTATAATAGCAGTCTGAAGAGATTTGAACAGAGTTATGGTCTTTATGACTTTGAAGACCAGTCCGGCTACCGCAGATTAACCATTGAAAAGAAAAAACAGAATCTGCAGGCATATTACAGTTTTAACAGCCTTGCCGAAGGGTGGCAGATTTTAAACAAGCTGGTTAAACAATTTGAGCTTTGTCCAAAGTTGTGTTTTATTCAGAAAGGAAATGAAAAGTGCATCGGATTAATTGATAAGAGCTGTAAGGGCGCCTGCGATCATCTCGAGAGCGCAGTGGATTATAATGAAAGATTGAAAACTGCATTGGATTCTCTGCAGGAAATGCTGCCTACTTTCATGATCAGGGACCGGGGCAGAGATTTAACTGAAGAAAGCTGCATCCTTATTGAAAACGGCCGATTTTATGGAATGGGTTGGCTGGACCGGAATCTTCAAATCCAGGACCTTGAAACTTTGAAAGAGCAACTGACTGTTTATCCGGAAAATGATTATATGCGCGGACTGGTTTATTCCTTTGCCGAGAAATGGCCGGCGAAGAAGCAAGTGTGGGAGTATGGGAGTATAAGAGTATAGGAGTATAAGAGTATAGGAGTATAGGAGTGCAGGAGTATAAACGATGTGAATGACTGGGATTTTTTTAAATACAATAATCTCAATTTAAAATTCATTGTAGTAAAAAATTTTCATGCTTTCGCTTTTTCCTGTACTCTTATACTCCTATACTCCCATACTCCCATACTCCCATACTCCCATACTCCCATACTCCCATACTCTTATACTTTCATACTTGCTTTCACGATATCAAGAAATTCCGCGCGGGGAATCATGCGGGCACCAAGAGATTCAAGATGCGCCGTGTAAACCTGGCAATCGATCAGCTCAACACCTTCTGATTTCAGTTGCTGAACGTAACTGATAAATGCATATTTACTCGCATTGCTGCACCTGCTGAACATACTTTCCCCAAAAAACATTTTACCGATCCGCAGACCATAAAGTCCGCCGACCAATTCTCCGTTGAGCCTCACTTCAGCACTTACGGCGTACCCCGCAAAGTGAAGATCGTTATAAGCATTCCGCATTTCTTCCGTGATCCATGTTCCTTCCTGGCCGCGGCGGGAAATTGCCTTACACTGGGTGATTACTGAATTGAAATCCTGGTTTACGGAAAATTCGAAAGTTTGCTTCTTAAGCAATTGTTTCATGCTGGAACTTATTTTCAGTTCCGAAGGAAATAAAACAAACCGGGGATCCGGTGACCACCAGAGAATATATTTATTCTCGTACCAGGGAAAAATTCCATTGCGATAAGCGTGTAATAATCTCTCCCTCGAGAGATCGCCTCCTACTGCAAGGAGTCCGTCTTCATCAGCCATTTCCACGGGTGGAAAACGAATCTCTTCATCCAGTACAATAAGCGCCACGTGTAGGGATTATGAGTTATGAGTTATGGGTTATGGGTTAGGCTTTACGCGTTAAGCGTTAAGCTTTAATCAGGAGTTTGAAAGAACTTCAATCGTGGCACCGATACCGCGATCTGTTATTGCATCACATAAGGGTTTTAATTCATCATAAGATCCCTGTTTCACGGCATATTTTCCCTGTGTGTGAATAATCATGGCGCACTGTTCTGCCTGTTCCGTTGAATGATGACAAATTTCAACAAGTGTTTGTATGACCCATTCAAAACTGTTTACCTCATCATTCCACACCACAAGACTATAGGGTGCTTCGGTATCGGTAAGGATGTCAGTGTCAAAGGCCTGTTCTTCAAAAGCCCCGGGTTTATTTAACTGGGTTGCCATAGGTTAAAATTAAAACAATGATTCCTTTATGCAAAGCGGATTGGTATAAGCTTTATTTAAAATGTCGTGGATCATTTTCCAAAACGTCCCTGTTAATACACAAATTCACCGGCATTTGCCCCAATTATCGCTGATTCCGGTGGCCCAAGCTTTGAAGCGATTGATTATCTGATCATTAAAATTAAAATTATATGAAAACTGTATTATTTTCTTTTATTATGGCTACCAGCGTGGCTTTGATTTCCTGCGGAAGTAACAGCACCAATCAAAGTCAGGATCCTGTGGACAGCGCGAAAACAGTAAATAAAGAAGTGAAAGCTGTTCAGCCCGACGCTTCGAATTTTGCGATTGCAGCCGCCGATGGTGGTATGACAGAAGTAGAACTGGGGAAGATTGCCCAGGAAAATGCTTCCAGTCCCAGGGTTAAAGCTTTTGGCGAAATGATGGTAAAAGATCACACGGAAGCAAATAATAATTTAAAAGGAATTGCCACGTCTTTGAATATCGCATTACCTGATTCTGTCAGCGATGCTTCGAAAAAAGAAATTGAACATATGAAAATGAAAAAAGGAAAGGATTTCGACAAAGCATATGTAAGCATGATGGTGGATGACCATAAAAAGGATATCGCGGAGTTTCGCAAATGTGCCGACAACTGTTCTGACTCAACCATAAAAGCCTTTGCAGGCAATACGTTACCGGTATTGGAGAAACATCTTGATTCCATTCAGGCTATTGCAGGAAGGAAATAAAATAACGTTCAACGTTCGCTATTTTTGCGTTCAAATGAATTAAAAAATGGCGTTAACAAGAAGGCAAATACATATTAAGGATAATAACGACACGGGATTCGGTGGCAATCCTGAGAATTATGGTGGCCGGTTTGTAAACAGGGATGGAAGTTTCAATGTGAGGAAAGAGGGCATCTCATTTATAAGAAGGTTCAGCTTATTTCATAAAATGCTGAACCTTCCTCCCTGGAAGTTTTTCGGCATCCTGTTCGTTTTTTACCTGATTTCTAATTTCTTTTTTGCCTGTATCTATTTTATCATTGGAAATTCGCAGTTTCAGGGTGTCCAGTCGGTTTCCCAGTGGCAGTCTTTCAAAGAAATGTTCTTTTTTAGTACGGAAACATTTACCACAGTAGGATATGGCCGGGTGAATCCAATCGGGGATGCCGCCAATTCGGTTGCGGCCATTGAATCCATGCTTGGATTTTTATCCTTTGCCATCGCGACCGGTCTTTTATATGGGCGATTTTCCAAACCGAAGGCATTTCTTTTTTTTAGCAGAAATGCACTGATAAGTCCTTATAAAGAGAATCACGGGCTGATGTTCCGGTTTGCAACGTATAAGGACAATCATACATTAACCAACGTGGAAATTAAAGTGAATGCGGCGATGTTGGTTGAAGAACACGGCAAAATGGTGTATAAATTTTATGATCTTGTACTGGAAAGAAGTCATGTGGAATCTTTGCCGATGAACTGGACTGTGGTGCATGAATTAAATGCTGATAGTCCGTTGTTTGAATACCATGCAGAGGAAATGAAAAAAGCAGATCTGGAGATATATGTATCAGTGAGAGGATTTGATGATGTATATTCAAACATTGTTCAGCAAAGAACCTCTTATACATTTCATGAAATATTATTTGACAGGAAATTTGTGCAGATGTACCGGGAAAGTGATGACGGCAAAACAACGATTGTTGAACTGAATCGCCTGGATGAATATAGGGACATAAATGTAAAAGTCTGACCTGTGTCCCTGAATTAGGAAATAGTAAAATTGATGAAAAAATCCGGCAACCTGCTGTTCGTATTTTCCTTTTTCGTTTCTGCCGTCCTGGGTCAACAGAACAGCGATGACCACGATACGAGTTATTATAAGACGTATCGTTCAATGCTGACGGCTCGGGGCTATCTCTCCAGGA
>DATHPV010000462.1:0-6462 GCA_035483495.1 Puia sp. | reverse complement strand
TATTTTAGTTTCCATATATGTTTATTTAAACTAAAATTATCGGATTGTTTATGCGAAAAGTTGTAAATAATAACTAACTTATTTGCATGGGCAAAATATGAAACACAGGAAACGACCATATACCAGCGTTACTCATGTGTGGAACAACGCGTCTGCTGTCTTTTATTCGGCTGATCTTACTCCCCTCCACAGCCACAACACCATTCAGCTGATTCTGGATACCCAAAAGAACTTCAAGTTCAGGCCCATTAACGGGTCATGGAATACTTATAAGACGTTAATCATTAAAGAGAATGTGATTCATCAGCTGGATACAAACGATAGTGTTCAGCTGATGATTTATCTGGACGCAGGGTCAGAACTGGCCAGGATGATCAAAGAACGGTTTTTGAAAGAGAATGATTTCCATGCACCTGATATGAATATTTTTCATTTAGTGAATTCAATGGAACTCGAAAAAGCGTTACTTCAACCGGGTCCCTTTTTGTTTCAAAACCTCATCTACAGAATATTGGAAAGGCTGACACTTCAACATGTTCACGCCCCGGTTGATAAGCGCATATCACAAATAGAACAGATCATTTCCACCAGTGAGCCGAACGAGTTCACGATCAAGTCACTTGCGGAAACAGTCTTTCTTTCTGAAAGCCGCCTGAGGTCTTTATTTAAGTGTGAGACCGAAGTATCCCTGTATCATTATATACTCTGGAACAAACTCCGTTATGCTATCAATCAAATCATGAGCGGGGATACTGTAGCCGGTGCAGCAATCGAAGGAGGATTTAATGACAGCAGTCATTTTCACAAGATGATGGTAAAGATGTTTGGTATAAGTCCTTCCGGATTTCTTAAGGCGAACAAAACCGATGATCACATCATACGCGATAAAGCTCCCATGTATTTTAAAACCAAGGTTTACGGTTCGGGGTAGATCCAATAAATGAGACGACGAGTTAGCCGGGAAATCACTTATGGTTATTAAAGAACTTATTGAAAATATTTCGTCATCGCATCCCAGTAGTGTTGCTGCCATCCTTCAGACAGATGCTCTTTGAGACCCTCAGGAAATCCGACATGTTCAAATTTTACACGGGTACCGGTACCCTCGGCGCCCAGATCAAAACGTGCGATGGAATACACCCCGGGCGGCCAGTCGACCACGCGCCATGCTTCCACAATCCGCTGATCAGGCACCAGTTCAAGAATGCGACCGATTATATGTCCGTCGAATAAAGAAAAAGTTCCACCTACAACAGGCTCAATCTTCGCTGACGATGGGGTGAACATGTCAAAAGACTTTTTTGTACATGCACTAAATGCAGATGAACTGAGCAGGAGATTATAAACCTGCGTCGGTGCCACTTTGAACCAGGATGATTGATGGATGGTAATGCCCTTTACAGAATCGGCGTTGTTTACCTTTTCCGGCATCGTATTATTTGTTTGTGCACGGGAAGGAGCATAAGAAAAAATAAGCGTCGCAAAACACACGGAGAAAACTGATAATTTTTTATACATCGGTTCATAATTTAATTACTTCCGGCAGGCATCATGAAAGTACACATATTGGCACCTTAAGTTAGTCAAAATCGGCAAACTGGAAGGGCGATAAACAAAATCTCAATTCTCGTGTTTTTCAGTACTGTGTTCTAGTGATCGTCTTGCGAAGAAAAAAGCTGCTTTTCATTTATTGCGGTTTGTTGCTGCGCTTCTGATGCATATTCAAACATCTTTTCTTCATAATTGTCAATGGCAGTTTGTATGTTATCAAATTTTCCGTAAGTTAAATTTTCTGCCAGATACAAAGCATCCAACAAGCCCGTGTTTACACCTACTCCTGCATAAGGTGGCATTCCGTGCGCAGCATCTCCGATTAAAGTAATGTTTTTGTGGGATTGCCAATTTTCCAAAGAGACCTGGTACAGAGGCAACAAGGTAAATTCGCTTGTTGCTGCAAAAAGCTCTTTGTAAGCAATATTCCAATCCGAACATAAACTGTTCAAAAACCTGCTTATTTGTTTATTGTTTTTGAAATTTAAGTCATTGTCCTTAGCCCAATTTTCAGATTGGCGAAAACAGATATAATAATATAAATCTCCATTTGTTTTAGGTTGAGAAAGAAAAAAGATGCGCCCATTCCTTGTTATTACTTTGTCTTCTTCGCATATTTTTTTAAAATTCGGGCAACTGGTTTCATAGCCAGATACTTCACCCGTGATGGTAACCGTTCCGCTATATCGGGCAGGAGCAGGTGTTATTATTTTTCTCAGAATACTCATAATTCCGTTTGCACCAACGACTAAATCCGCGGTTGCCAGACTTCCATTTTCAAAATGCAACAAAAATTTTCCGTTTTGTTCTTCAAGAGAAACAAATTTTCTATTCCAGACGACTGACCCCGGCTGCAAACTTTGCAGGAGTATTCTTCTCAAATCGTTTCGGTCAATTTCGGGATTGTCTGAAGGGGGTATTGTTTGAATAATATTACCGTTTAAATCAGCGATTCTTCGTGCAGTTGGTCTCGCGTTGTCGAAGTAGGCGGATAGCAAACCTGCCTTTTCAAAAACCATCTGACCCATATCCTTTAGTAGGTCAAGCGTTCCGCCTTTGATACGGAAATGCTCGTTTGTATCCCGTTCATAAACTTTCACGTCGGCTCCCTCCTGCTGCAATAATCTGGCAAACGCCAAACCAACAGGACCTGCTCCGATAATGGCAATATTTTTAAGATGCAGCAGGTCCATACGGGTATAAATATATTCTATTTTGAAAAATTAGGTCCTGGCAGTTTTGTTTACGATCTTTAAAACAAAAAAACAGAAAGATGTTATTGAAAAAGGTGCCAAGTCTTTTTTATATTCTTAAAAAAACCAAGTTGGAATTCTTTTATACGCTGGTGATTGCGGTAGCAGTTTCCTTTATAACCTATAAGTTTGATTTCGCCATTCCCAATATGCCCATTAATGTTCCGGCATTTCTTGGAACAGCCATTTCCGTTCTTTTGTCGTTCAAACTCAGTCAGTCTTATGACCGCTGGTGGGAAGCGCGAAAAATATGGGGAACGATCGTAAATGAAAGCAGAACTTTTACGCTGCAATTGCAATCTTTTATTGCCAAGGGAAATGACCAGGCTAAAAAACAACTGGCATTTCGACAAATAGCCTGGTGCTTTTGTCTGGGCCGAACCTTAAGAGGGTTGGATCCGTTAGAAAACTTAGGAAAATACATTTCAGAAGATGACATTCAAAAAATCAGCGGGTTTACCAATAAACCCATGGCACTTCTGCAGTTACACAGCCAGCAGATAGCAGAACTGAAAAGTAATGAGCAATTGGATATTTTCAGTCATGTGCATATTAATTCGACTTTGATAAATTTAACAACAGCCATGGGAATGGCTGAAAGAATAAAAAGCACCGTTTTTCCTATCACCTACCGTGTTTTTCTTCATTTAATGATCTATCTGTTTGTGATTACACTTTCCATTTCATTAGGAGTTATCAGTCCCATATATGAAATACCACTATTATTGATCATTTCTTCCGGATTTTTCGTGTTGGAAAAGACAGCCACGCTTTTGCAGGATCCATTTGAAAACGAACCTACGGATACGGCCATGACAACGATCGCGACCAATATTGAAATTAATATAAAACAATTGTTGAAAGAGACGGAAATACCCAAACCCCTTAAACCCGATAGTTTTTATTCACTGTGAGTACGACAAATTGCTGTATATGAATGAAAGATTCGTCCATCCTTAGATTACCTTTACCTCATGTCAGCAATTAAATCTGAATTTTCGCCTCAATTATATGCACGTGCTGGTGGTGCCGCATATCTGATTATTATCGTGGCGGGTTTTCTTGCCGAAATGTTTATTCGAAGCAGGTTGATAGTTTCGGGCGATCCTGCAGGGACTGCTCAGCATATCATCGCACAGCCCTTGCTTTGGCGGACGGGTATTGCCCTCGACCTTTTAATGCATATCTGTGATGCGATTGTATCTATTGTATATTATGTATTGCTGAAACCTGTAAACAAGACCCTGGCCCTGATATCTTTATTTTTGGGATTGGTGCAAACAGCGGTATTGGTCGCCAGTAAAATAAACCTCGTTATGCCTCTTTTACTCTTGAGTAATAGTGACTATCTCAAATCTTTGGATTCTCATACGCTGCAAACGCTCGCTTACCTTTCTATTGTTGCGCACGATTACGGTTACGGCATCGGTCTTATCTTTTTCGGATGTGCATGCCTGATAGACGGATGGCTTATTATTAAGTCCGGTTATTTCCCGCGTATTCTTGGTTTTATGATTCAGATCGCGGGAACCTGTTATCTGGTAAACAGTTTCGCGCTGATACTTTCACCGGCTCTCGCGCATGCAATATTTCCGGCCATCCTGCTTCCGTCACTGATAGGAGAATTGTCCATGAGTCTCTGGCTGCTTTTCAAGGGTGTCAACCTTGCCAAATGGAAAGAAGTTGTAACAGATCACTAAAGAAGCGTTGGCGAAGAAGTAAAACTTCAACTTGATATTCAGCTGATACAACAGACTTTGCTCTCAATAAAGGCAGCTTAAATATTTTATTCGGAACGAAGGCTGGTGTTCGTAGTCATGCACGTGCGGGATCATTCTGAACGCAGGCTATTTACCGGATTAACCATCGCGGCTCTGAACGCCCTGTAACCAACCGTTATCCAGGCGATGGAAACGGAAGAGATGATGGTTATGATGAAAATACCCGCACCAATAGAAATACGGAAAGTAAAACTTTCAAGCCATACGTGCATAAAAAAATAAGCCAAAGGCGCGGCTATCAAAAAGGAAATACAAATAAGCGACGTAAATTCTTTGGAGAACAGGTAAACGATATTGGCAACGCTGGCACCCAATACTTTTCGTACGCCAATTTCTTTCGTCCGTTGTGTAGCCATAAAAGAAACAAGGCCGTAGAGTCCAAGGCAGGAAATAAAAATAGCGATGCCCGCAAATATTTTATAGAGTTGGGAGAGCTGATTTTCCTGTTTGTAAAAACTGTCTATTTTTTCATCCAGAAACTGATACTCGTAAACATATTCGGGGTAAGCTTTGTTCCATAATTTTTCAATCTTAGCAATAGATCGGACTGCCTGTTGCGAATTCAGTTTGACCGCCATCATCTGATAGGATTCTTTCCAGGTTGACATGAGTATCGGAGCTATGGGTTTTTCCATGGAAGCTCCATTAAAATCTTTCACCACACCCACCACTTCCCCTTTCATATCACCGCCCGGGAAATTTATCTTTTTTCCCAGGATTTGTTCCGGATTTTGAATACCGAGTTGCTTCACCATCGTTTCATTAGCGACGTATTCCCTGACAGTGTCTGATGGCCGGTAAGGCCTGCCTGCCACCATTTTCAAATCATAGGTTTTAAATACATCCGCATCGGCCCATTTCAGATCTGCATTAAAGTTGGTGACTTTGGAAGCATTGTCAAACATAAAATCGCTGCCCCAGTGCGAATTGTCAGATATTGAAAATGTAGCGAAGCTTACGCTTTTAATATCGGGTTGTTCGAGCAGTTCTGCTTTTAACCCATTCATTTTCTTTTGACTGATGCTGTCACTGGGTATGGAAACAGTAACGATGGCCTCCTTATCAAAACCCATCTGCGCCGTCCTAAAATAATTCATCTGGCTCACTACTATCAGCGTTCCGATGATCAGTGCCTGTGCGAGCGTGAATTGTAATACCACCAGTCCCCGCCTGAGTGAAATACCGCCTGAGGTTCGGTTTGAAAACCTGCTTTTTAAAGCACTGATGGGATTGAAACCGGACAACACCATGGCAGGATAAAGACCGGATAATAAAGTGACAGCAGCGGTTGTAACAATTAAAAAAATGAAGATAGCCACACTCAGATGCGTGGTTATTTTTGTTCCCATCAACTGGTTTAAAAAAGGTAAAACCGCAAATGCAATCGCGAATGCGAATAAAACAGCAGCCAGCGTGATAATCAGACTTTCACTCAGAAACTGCGCGATGAGTTGCCTCTTCCGGCTGCCCAGCACTTTTCGCACACCCACCTCTTTTGCCCGGTCTACCGCCTGCGCTGTGGAGAGGTTTACAAAATTGATACATGCGATCACAACTAAAAAAAGTCCTATCAGGCTCAAAGCCGCAATCAGTTCCCTGCTGAATGTGGCATGACTGTAATTGCCAAATCTTTTATCAAAATGTACCGTACTGAAGGGCTGCAGATTAAATCCCTGTCTTTTCACATAGTCGTCAGGGATATGTTTATCTCCGAATTTCGCGAGAGAAGTTTCGAACTTATCTGCAGACATCCCGGATGGAATTTTGACAAAAGTATTGAGGTCGCCGAAACAGCTTACCCAGTCTGTGGATGTGTCGTTTTCCAGGGATTTGAAAGACATCGCAGCCTTCAGTGGAAAATCAGTATTGACGGGTGG
>DATHPV010000461.1:0-7832 GCA_035483495.1 Puia sp. | reverse complement strand
CCGGCCCATCAACAGCAATCATCACCGGCGGAACAACGGCAACCCCGACAGTGTCTGCTTTAGATGCTGGAAGATATACTTTCCAACTAACGGTGACTGATAATGATGGAGCAAGTTCGAGTGCAACTGTAAGAATAACTGTTGTTGGAACAGTTAATCAACCACCGACAGCTAATGCTGGCGCAAACCAGGAAATAACATTGCCTCTTGATTCAGTAACATTGAATGGCACCGGATCAATAGACCCGGATGGAACTATTACAAATTATACATGGAAGCAACTTTCCGGTCCATCAACCGCAACAATTGAAACTGCTGGCAGTGCAACAACAATTGCAACCAATCTTGTTCAGGGAACTTATTCGTTTCAATTGACAGTAAGAGATAATGACGGAGCCACCTCTACAGATACAGTTAGTATTGCTGTTGATGCGGCTGTTAACAAACCTCCGGTTGCCAATGCAGGTGTAAGTCAAACAATAACTTTACCAACAAGCAGCGCATCATTAGATGGAAGCGCTTCATTCGATCCTGATGGAACAATTGCATCATATAGCTGGGCGCAAATTTCTGGTCCGTCAACTGCAACAATTACGGGTGGAACAACTACAAAACCAACAGTGTCGGGATTAATTGTGGGAAGATATATGTTCCAACTAACGGTAACGGATAACGGTGGAGCAACAGCAAAAGCAACTGTAAGAATTACCGTACTGGCTGCACCGAATCAAGCTCCAATTGCAAATGCGGGCACTGATCAAACAATTTCATTACCGACAACTTCAGTATCTCTTGATGGAACCAAATCGCACGATCCTGATGGAACAATCAGCAGTTACAGGTGGACAGAAATTTCTGGCAACCCCGTAACAATTGTGAATTCAACTACGGCAACGCCCACGGTTACAGGATTGAGCGCGGGAACATTTGTTATGCAATTAATAGTTACGGATAACGAAGGCGCAACAGGTACAGACAATGTTACCATTACTGTTAAGCCTGCTGTGAACCAGCCTCCGGTTGCTATTGCAGGCAACGATATAGATTTAGTTTTACCAACAAATTCCACAGCGTTAAATGGCACTAAATCTTATGACCCTGATGGAAGAATTGTTAGTTATAGTTGGGTGCAGGTATCGGGACCTGGCAGTGCGGTTATCGGAAGTTATAATACAGCAACTCCAACAGTTTCTGGTTTGATAGTAGGTCAATATGTTTTTCAATTAACAGTAACCGATAACGAAGGAGCAAAAGCAACTGATAAAGTAACCGTAACTGTAACAGCAAATATTCTACCTCCAATAGCAAATGCGGGCACTGATACAACTATTGCAATTCCTGCTAACAGTTCAGTATTAAATGGCAGTGCATCAAAAGCGCAATCAGGAAGTTTAATGAGTTACCAATGGACTCAGTTAAACGGGCCAAGTGACGCAACAATTTCAGCTTCCGACTCTGCTGTTACAACTGTTCAAGGCTTGTCAGGCGGCGAATACACATTCCAGTTAACGGTTACAGATAGTTACGGACAATCTTCAAATGCAACTGTTACTGTAAGTGTAATGAGTGATCTGCGTACCGCAGGAAGTGCAGTATTATTATATCCTAATCCTGCACAGAGTACCATCAACCTGCAATTAACCAACGACAGCACGGGAACAATGAGCGTTAATATTTATGATATGCTTGGAAATCTTGTTCAGTCAAAACAAACAGAAAAATCTCAGTCATATTATAACGCTCCGTTCGATGTTTCAAGATTAGCAGGCGGCGTGTACACGATGCAGATCGTTATCGGAACAAATAAACCAATAACCGCGAAGTTTATCAAACAGTAATTCATCCAATATTTTATAAAGAAAAAAAGTGATCATAAAAAATGATCACTTTTTTTCTTAAATGACTAACAAATTATTATTAAGAATGCAGATATTCTTTTAAGTGGCTGATGGTTTCTTCGTGAGTAAGTATTGTTTCCTTTACGAGGTCGTTGATTGAGATAATTCCGCAGACAGCATCATTTTCAAAAACCGGCAGGTAGCGGATATTTTTATCTGTCATCAATTGCATACAAAATTCTATGGAATCAGCTGGTGTTACAGAAGGTAAATCGTTGGACATAATTTCTGAAACTTTTGTGTCTGTTGAAGATTTTCCATTTAAAATAACTTTCCTGGAGTAATCTCTTTCGGTCATTATTCCAAGATACTGATTGCCTTCCATCACCATAACTGAACCGATATTTTGTTCAGCCATAATTTTAAGCACGTCCAAAACGGTAGTTGACGGCGCTACGGAAACAATTTTTTTTCCTTTGTGAGAAAGAATATCAGTGACTTTTTTCATACAGCAATATTTTAGTTGATGAGTTATATAAATTTAAAGTTTTTAGAAGAAAAACCAATAATAAAATTAAAGTGAGAATAATTGAATGTTTTTTTTGAAAACTCAAAGCAGAACGTATTTTTGCGCCGGAGGGATGTCAGAGCGGTTTAATGAGGCGGTCTTGAAAACCGTTGACTGTAACAGGTCCGGGGGTTCGAATCCCTCTCCCTCCGCAGATGTAAGCGTGAGCAATTGGTTAACAATTGTTTGCGCTTATTTATTTATGATAGGGAGCAAATAGTAGAGCAAATTAGTTAAACATCTTTAGCAATACCAAGTTTGTAATCATTTCGTGAAATTTGCACAATAGATGAAATTTCAATTGTTGTAAATGGAATATTCTTTTGGTAATAATGCTTTTGAATGATTGTATAATATATTATGTTCGTCATTCATTGATTCAGAATTTAAAGTGTAATAAACTTCTTCGATTTTTCTCCGTCAATCATTCAATTAAACGTATTTTATAAAAATATTCCAGACTTTAACCATTTCCTCTATTTCTTTCCCAGAAAATTCAATCTTACCTAAAATGTTTGATTTTTCATCATAAACAATTATTGATTTTGGTCGATGCCAATTCGTTTTAAATCTTTCGGCCCATTTAGTACTGATAACTAACGTACATGTATAACCGAAAATGCTGTTCAAATGACATGCAACGAATCGCTTCATTTCCCGGTCTTACATGCATGGCTAATAGATTGCGTTTTCTCCCTGTTCTGTGCCTGGTGATTGCCGGATTTACTGCCTGCAAGAGTAAATGTGCCTGTACGGCGGCGCCGGGTATGAACCTTTCGCTGATCTCCTTTGGCAATACGGATATTGACACCATGGTTGTAAAAAAATTTGTCAAAGCTTCCGGTTTTACCGGCTTTTTGGATTCAGTATTTATTGATACAAACAATTCTTTCTACCAGACTCACCAGGACACCACAGATGTGGTGATTGGAATCAGCGGTGCTGTCCTGAGCAGCGATTATGATTATGAGATACTTTTTCCTTCTACAGGAATAGTGGTAAAGATCACCGCTATTGATGAATCGCACCCGGAGGGAAATTGCTCCGGCAAGACACAGTGTACCGACCCCATAAACTCCTATAAAATAAATGACAGCCTGGTCACCAGGAGTGATCCGTTTGACAATAAAATATCAATATGGGAATGATGGGAACCGGATTTTTACCTTTTTCCCGTGACAAAAGAAAAGCATTTTTCTCCCGCCAATCGTCTTTCAGACAGAGTATAACGGTAACTCATAACCGAAAAATATTATTGAAAGGACAGTGCCCAGACCGTTTTTTTCAAAAATGAAATCCAAGCGGACTAACTAAGATCAGACACAAGATGTTGCTAACATCAATGTATAATCTAAAATTTTCTTCAACCGAAAATGTTTACGTGTCTATATTGCCATTAGTTATACAGCTTTTTGACTTTTATCCTCATTTGCCTACGCCGCAAATAACGGCGAAGGATAACCTAAAATGATCATTCAATGCGTGGGTGCCATTTGTTATACTTGCCGGTCAGGACAATGAAACTGAATTATTACCTGTGATCTGTGCATATTTATGTGGAAGAACTCCTTGTTAATTTTTTTGTACAAAGAAAACATTTTCATAGTTTCATTGAAACTAAAATACATATGAGAACATTTACCCAAAACTTCGCCTGTCTTCTTATTTTTTCCCTAATGCTTTACAGTTGTTCAAAAACCGGCGTGAACAACCCTCTTGCAGCGTCTGGAACTACATCCGTTACCCCGCATCATTACGGTCTCCTGCCAGTGTCAGATGAAGACCTGCAGAACGTGCCTCTTTTTACCCCTGATATTTTCAACGGAGAAAGAACAACACTTGGACTGTCTTATTCTGGCAAATTGCCATCCAGCTATTTACTCACAACACCCGCGATCAGGGACCAAGGACAGGTTGGCTCCTGCACCGGTTTTTGTGGTACGGAGACCAATGAGATCCTGAAATATTATTCGGGTGGCGGTTCGGTTCCTGCTCAAACAGGGCTTACGGTAGCTACCGGTATTTCAGCGATTGTCAGCAATAAGTTCAGCAGTCCAACCAGCTTTTTTGGTGCGACCGGAGCATTGGCTCCGCTTTTTCTATACTATGTCGAACGCGTGCTGATTGAAAAAAGTTCCATCACCTCCGACCCGGGAGCTAATATGGTCAATATCGGGGAAGCCCTTCAGGGACTTTCAACCAATACAGGATCCGGAAAAACCCTCGCTGACAAGGGGGAATGTACCGAAGACCTCTATCCATATCCCTCTCAACTCAACGCGCAAGGGTATAATATAGCCGGTCCAACTTCAGCGCAATACAAGACCGCTCCGAGCTCAGCAGCGATCAGCAATGCAGCGGGTTTTGTTATTGCTAAACAGGGTGGTTCCACCTCCAGCTCGGGTTCTACGACTGCCGGTTATTACCTGATCAGCAGTACGGGAGATACCACTGAAGTAAAAAATGTCAAATACGCTATTTTGAATAATAAGCCGGTCATGATGGGCTTTAATGTATACGATAATTCTTCTTACACCATCTTTGAAGGATTGAACACGTCCAGCTATATCTATAATCCTCTAGTTGCCCAAACAAGTCGCGGAACGACCAGTTATGTCCTGAATAGAAAGCTAAGCCTGCTGGGCGGTCATGCGGTTCCACTTGTCGGTTATGTAGATGACGGAACTGCATCTACGAGCGCTACCGGTGGCGGCTATTTCATCGTGCAGAATTCATGGGGTACTCCCTGGGGCTATTATGGACATTTTTATTTGCCTTACTCCGTACTTCGGAACGCATCGGTGGTCAGCAATGGCAGTCTCTATGTGATGGTGCAATAAGGAACTGATTGATTTTATTCAAGAGCATCGGGATAAGTAGCAGGGTTTATTATACCCGGGCTTCTTTACCGGTGCTTTTTTAGTCTGTTATAGATTTTTAGCATAGGCATAACCGTTAGCCGCTTTATTTGACCTTAGTGGATTTGAGAGGAATAGTAACAGATTAGTGACAGGAATTCTGCAGATACATAAAATCAAAAGAACAAAACGCGTTTCAATGTTTCCTGATTTTAGTTGGATGGCACGCTTTTAAAACTAACGTCAATATATATCCCAATATTCAACCTTTGTTGATTGGTTTAAATCAGGCAAAATTGATCAATCAGCGCTTTCAAAATAATTACCCCTTGCTGGTTTTTATTCACGACCTTTAGTAAATGAGGGTGAGCACCTGGGCGCTGATGGCAGGAGGAAGTAAGGACGCATTCTTGACTTTATACCAGAGCAATTACCAGGCGCTTTTTTCTTACGGATTCAGTTTATCGGCCGATAGAGAACTCACAAAAGATTGCATCCAGGAATTATTCCTGGAAATCTGGAACACACGGCCTTCTCTTAATAAAGAAGTTGAAAACGTACGTTCTTATCTTTTTACATGGCTCCGCAGAAAAATCAGCCGTGAATTATCGCGCCTGGCAAAAGAAAAACTTTCTGATGAATTGACCGGGGAGTTTCCGGTTATTGAATTTTCATATGAATTTTTGCTGATAGCATTTCAACAATCCGAAGAAAAAAAAGAGCAGTTGAAACATGCGCTTAAAAAACTATCAAAAAAACAATTAGAGATCATACAACTGAAATTCTTTCAAAATCTTTCATATAGTGCAATCGCCGCGCAAACTTCACTTACTCCACGCACTGTTTACAATTTGGTATACGAGGCTTTATGTCATTTGCGTAAATCAATGAAGCTTCTTTTGACTCAACTTCTGATTTGACAGTTTTAATTCTGTGATCTTTTACTCTTGTTTTCATTCTCATTTCTTTTTCTAAAAAAAATATATTTAAAATAACCGGTAAAAATGAGTGCCTCTGTTGCACTAGTTTATTATAGGTTCATTTAGTCCGCGGAAATTAATCAATATGACAGGAAGAAGAAAATCGCCAGATGATTACCAAATAGAGGATTTTGTTGCAGATGAAACTTTCATCAATTATTTTTTTCAACTTGATGCTGATGATGTGGCATTTTGGGAAAAGTGGTTGATATCACACCGGGAAAATTATGAAATGGTTGAAGCTGCAAAAGACATGCTCAGGAAATTATCTCTTACACTTTCTGATGAGGAACTTGAAATAGAAATGGCAAGAATCAAAAAGTCCATCCAGTATGAAATTCCATTGTCTATGAACAAAAAGCCAACGATCGCACGTTTGTTAAATTGGGAAAAATCATCACACATATTCAAAAATAAAAAGAAGAATTATATAAAATATTTTTTGCCTTTGCTTTTGATCGTGGGCGGATATTTTTTTGTGAAGCACTTCACTACCCGCGACGATAATTTTATAGTGAAATATAACGATAGCGGCAAGCCTGTTGTTTTTACATTAAACGATGGAACTGTTGTAACGCTTGCTCCACAAAGTAGTTTTCGTTATCCCGAAAATTTTGACAGCAAAGAAAGAAAAGTATATCTCGATGGTGAAGCGCAGTTTCATGTGAACAGAGATGAAGCTCATCCTTTTAAAGTATATGAAGGAGATATTGTAGCAACAGTGCTGGGCACAATATTCAACGTAAAAAAATTGTCAGGGGATTCTGTGGTAATGGTAGAATTAATAAAAGGAAAATTGAAAGTGGAGACGACAAGCAAAGCCGGGTCATCATCACAATCAATAATATTAAATCCGGATGAGCGTGTTGTGTACACACGTTTCAATCAAAAATTGTATAAAGAAAAATGGGAATCGCAAAATGATATTCCGTTGCAGGTTAATCACCTGGTATTCCGGAAAAATAATTTTGAAGAAATAGCCAAACAGATAAAAACTGTTTTTGGAATCACTGTCATCAATCAAAGCAATAAAAAAACCTGGTTATTTACCGGGGAATTCAATAACACTTCTGCTATAGATATTCTGGAAAGCATTTGCATTGTAGAGAAGTTGAAATACGAGGTTAAAGGAGACACTGTTCTTATTAAATAACTCAGGGATAAAACAAATCCAACTGCCATGTTTGTTAAACGATGTTTGCCACCCTCTTTCAGGAGGACAATGATTCTTTTTTTCATTTTATTATGCATAGACTTTGTACATGCAAATACAATGCGAACAAAGAATTTTACTGAAGTATATATTACGGTGAAAGAAAGCAACACCAAACTGTTGCAGTTTTTCGAACTGATACAAAAGCAAACCTCGTTGGTTTTTGTTTACGATGAGAACGAAATAGATCTCGCTCATAAATTAAAACTTCCCACAGGCGAACATCGTTTAAACGATCTGCTTAATAATATTTCAAAACAAACCGGTCTTGTATTTACGCAAAAACAAAATTCTATTCTCGTTAGCAAGCAGGTAATATTATCCGAAACAAAAATTATTCTCTCAACAATACCTGTCAAAGGCTCTGTAAAAAGT
>DATHPV010000460.1:0-4450 GCA_035483495.1 Puia sp. | reverse complement strand
CCGGAAATAACTGACATGTCTTCCAGTTGTTTCAACGCCTGAGTATTGTTTTCTCTGAGGAAAGCAATCTGTTTGTTAAGTTCGTCTATCTGTCCCTGTAAGCCTGTATTTTTAGAAGTGAGGGAAGCGGTCTGATCGTTACAATTCTTCAGGTCGCCCTGGAGTTTTGCGTACTCAGCAGCCAG
Organism: Puia sp.; assembly: GCA_035483495.1. GTDB lineage: Bacteria > Bacteroidota > Bacteroidia > Chitinophagales > Chitinophagaceae > Puia. The sequence goes on along the minus strand of DATHPV010000460.1, from coordinate 4,265 downwards.
AGAGTCATAACGGCTCTGCATTTTGGCCTGCATTTCCTTAAATTTTTTGTTGCTCACGCAGGAGAATAGAAACAGTGATGACACTGCGAAAAGTAGAATGTACCTAAGCTTCATAAGAATCATTTTAAGATAAGTTAATTAATAATCGAGATGCACTAAAAATATATAACGCAAATAGCAATTGTTGTACCAATCCATTGCCAGTGCCTGTTTTCTTAAATAATATAGTTTCGATGAATACGAGATAAGGATGCATAAGGTCGGGCGTAAAGCCTGAAAAGCAGCTACGGTCCGGCGAAGATATGTGAAAAAATAAATCTCCATGCATTTCCAAGCTGAAAATTATTTAGATCGTTCCCGACTACTATTTGATTTCCTTAGCTTTAGATACCTAATTTATCTGGATGAAATTTATCTCATACGTATCCCTCTTGATTTGTTGTGCTTTTGCATCCTGTAAACTGATGCACCCGGACCGGTCCATACCAGACAATAAACGCTTCGGAAGGCTTCTGAATGAATATTATGAAGATCGAATGAGATATTTCCCGATGGAAGCCACTCAGAACGGCGATTACCGTTATAACGATCAGTTTCCCATCGAGTTTACAAATAGTTACCAGGATTCTTTACGTAGTTTTTACGGTCGTTATCTTGAGAAAATACTGCTGTTTGACCGCGACAAGTTGAACAGGAATGATCAGATAAGTTATGATATTCTTACCAGGGAATTAAAAATGAACCTCGAGGGGATAGATTTACACCTCGTCATCGACAATCTAACGGAGCCCAACATCCAGTACATTCCTTTTACTCAATTCGACGGAATCCCACTTTCTTTGGGAATGATGGGAAGCGGCTGGGGTATTCAACCTTTCAGAACTACCGAGGACTACAGGAAATGGATCAAAAGAGCCAGCCAATTCCAACCCTGGACAGACAGCGCAATTGTTTATTTCAGACAAGGACTGCAAAACGGGTACATACTTCCACGATGTCTCGTAGAAAAAATGATTCCGGAGATGCAGAATATGGTCACATCCGATATTACAAAAAGTATTTTCTATACACCTGCAACTTCCATACCTGCCAGCTTCAGCGACTCAGATAAAGCAACTATCACAATGGGTCTGTCTAAATTAATAGCTCAGGTACTTGTACCGTCTTATCAGAAACTGGCCGACTTTCTGCAAAACGAATATCTTCCTAAAAGCCGCAGCAGCGTAGGTTATGATGAATTACCCAATGGAAAGAAATTATATGAATACCTGATTCGCTATTGGACAACAACTGATAAAACTTCCGATGAAATATATAATACAGGGCTTTCTGAAGTTAAAAGGATCCGGACAGCAATGGAAGCAGTAAAAAACCAAACTGGATTTAAAGGAGACTTATCAGCCTTTTTTGCTTATATGAAAGAGGATCCGCGATTCACGCCTTATAAAACTCCCGAAGATGTTTTGAATGCATTCAGAAATATTCAGAATACCATCAATCCAAATCTCAAAAATCTATTTGGGCATACACCTAAAATGAAATTTAAAATACGTCAAACGGAAGCATTCCGTGCCGCAAGTGCAAGCGCAGAATATGAACAGGGTAGTCCCGACGGAACACGACCGGGAATATTTTATGTACCTATACTTGACGCTACCAGGTTCAATACGACGTCGGGTATGGAATCTCTTTTTCTTCATGAAGCCATACCAGGACATCATTATCAAATGTCACTGCAATTAGAAGATACTTTGTTACCAAAATTCAGAAGATTTTCATGGTATGGTGCATTTGTTGAGGGATGGGCTCTTTATTCTGAGTCCCTGGGAAAAGAACTGGGTCTTTACACGGACCCTTACCAACACATGGGTGCATTGGGAGAAGAAATGCATCGGGCAATCAGGCTTGTTGTAGATGTTGCCATGCACGAGAAAAAAATGACAAGAGAACAGGCTATTAAATATATGATGGATAATGAAGCCATCGGGGAACAGGGGGCTACGGCGGAAATTGAAAGATATATTGCAATACCTGCCCAGGCGCTTAGCTATAAAACCGGTGCCATGACGATTCGCGAGCTGAGGACAAACTATGAAAATGAATTAGGACCTGCTTTTGATATCAGGGCATTTCACGACGAAGTATTAAAAGACGGATGTATGCCTTTAGATGTCTTTGAAAGAAAAATGGAAACCTGGGAAATGAGTCAATAGATTTTTAGTTTACCGGCTTCATATATAGGAAGAACATTCGCAAGGTTCGACTCCAGGCAATATCTGATATCTTTCTCCAAACCAAAAGACATTAAACGGTTGAAATGGGAAGCATTATTTTCTTTCATAAAACCAAACAGGTCTCCTGCGGCTTTATTGTAAAGGTTTAACGCGATGTGAGAACTGTCGCATTCAATGGTAAAATGTTCGCGGACTTTTTCAATAACCGCTCCCGCAAATAATGTGTCTTCAATATTGATCCGGTCTTTCCAGGCAGCGCATGCCAGTATTACATTATTGTTTTGTAGAATCAGATAATCAGTTACCGCTTTAAGATTTACAAATGATCCGGTGACGATTTCGCGTGCTCCTTTATCGAGAGCCATGTGGAGCAGGCGGGTTCCGTTTGTAGTTGTAAGAACCAGAATTTTTCCGTTAATAAATGGCTGGCTGTATTCAAATGGAGAATTCCCATAACTGAGTCCCTCTGCAATTTTTCCATCTCTTTCACCGGCAGTAACGCAATTGATCTGGCGTCCAAGTTCTATACATTTTGCTACGCTATCGACGGGTACAATATACCTGGCTCCGTTAAAGAGTGCTGTTGCAATGGTTGAAGTTGCCCGCAACACGTCTATGATTACTACAATTGCCTGCGATGCATTGTATAAATGCAGCAGGGCAGGAGACATAGATGTATAGAGTAAAGGTTTTTTGTTTGACATCACTTAAAGATCAACAATAAAGGATCAGAACATTGAATTTTCCAAAAGGTTAGGACAGGAATGGAAGTTTGACAACACGAGCCTGCAAAAGTTTATCTCTGATTTTAATATAGATTTTAGTATCCGGATTTGAGAAAGCAGCCCTGACATATCCCATTCCAATCGCTTTATTTAATGAAGGAGACTGGGTTCCGGATGTAACTTCTCCGATTTGCATTCCTGAAAAATCTTTGATTTCATAACCATGCCTTGGTATTCCTTTGTCAAGTAATTCAAAACCAACCAGCTTTCTCTGATTACTTTCTTTTTTCTTTGATTCAATCTGTTCTCGTCCTACAAATTGTTTCGAGAAACGCGTAATCCACCCGAGTCCTGCTTCGAGTGGTGAAGTAGTGTCATCGATATCATTCCCGTACAAACAATATCCCATTTCCAATCTAAGTGTATCTCTCGCGGCGAGTCCTGCTGGTTTTAAACCAAGTGATTTCCCGGCTTCAAAAATGGCATCCCAGATATGATTGGCTGAATTGTTTTTATCCTGAAAATATATTTCAACGCCACCTGCCCCGGTATATCCCGTAGCACTGATAAGCACATTATCTACTCCTGCAAATGTTCCTTTTACAAAACTGTAATATTTCAGATTCATTAAATCCATAGAAGTTAACGGTTGCAGAATACGCGTAGCATTGGGACCCTGTACGGCAAGCAGACAAGTTTTCGATGATATATCTTCCATCGATACGTTGGCTGTATTAAATTCTTTTATCCAGTTCCAGTCTTTTTCAATATTCGCTGCATTTACAACGAGCATATAAACTTCCTTTTCTTTGATGCAATAGACCAGCAAATCGTCTACAATGCCACCCGATTTATTTGGGAGACAACTATACTGTGCATGCCCGTTAGTTAATTTCGAAGCATCGTTTGAAGTTACCTGCTGAATCAGATCCAGTGACCCTGGTCCTTTTAAAATAAATTCACCCATATGGCTTACATCGAAAATGCCAGCATTGTTTCGAACAGCCAGATGTTCATCGTTGATCCCTGTATAGCTGATTGGCATATTATATCCTGCGAACTCTGCCATCTTCGCACCCAGTTCCAGGTGTTTATTTGTAAAGGGTGTAGTCTTCATATACCATTTGTAGATTAGGAAATCGAGCGTGAAATTAAAACTTGCATTTCAGGCAGCCAATAAAAAATATGGTCACGCACGGGGCGTGACCATTGTTTACATAAAGAGATCGTATTAACTCATGCGTGTCAGGAATGTAAGGGTTGAAACTTCATTGGCTTCCTTGTTTTCAGAATTAACTGCAGGCGC
>DATHPV010000459.1:0-7577 GCA_035483495.1 Puia sp. | reverse complement strand
TCCTATAATTGCAAGTAAATCATTCACCTGTATTTTTCCACCCTTGTCGGTGCCCGTAAATAATAGTGTGCCATCCTTATAACTTTCAAGATCCATGGTGGCTTTATCGGTTTCAACTTCTGCGAGCAGGTCTCCTTTTTTTACGCTATCACCTATTTTTTTATGCCAGGCAGCGATCACTCCTTCCGTCATGGTATCACTTAGTCTCGGCATTAAAATTACTTCCGCCATAAAACTGGAAAATTTTGATTTTGGACTTCGAAATTAAGGCAAAATCGTGAAATGAACGGGACTTGCTCAGTATTAACCTCTCTGTAGAACAGGGACATCTTTTACATTGCCTGTACGTTTTATCACGCCCCAGTGTTGTAATTCACCTTTGATGGCTCTTCGAAACGATTTGAACAGTACATACCACAAAAGCCAACGCCAGATTAATCGTTGAGGGATCAGCCAAACCAGTTTGCTTAATTTTTCTTTTTCGAAACTGAAAGCGAGAATGGCCACCCCCAGATCTACCAGCAGGAAAATCAGATAATATTTCCCAATTCTGGCGCCATTGCCAAACCTGATTCCAATGATCATTATAACGTCCGCTAATGGAATGATGGAGGGTATGATATATTGAAATGTAAGGATATTTGGTAAAGCAATCCAGCCAAGTGCTTTATTACGTGAACTGAACAACATGTCTCTGTTTTTCCAAAAAGTCTGCATTACACCGAAACTCCAGCGAAATCTTTGTTTTATGAACATTTTGACGGTTTCGGGTGCTTCCGTCATGGCAATTGCGTTGTTTTCATTTTCAATAATATAGTTGCAACGCAATAGCCGGATTGTAAGATCACAGTCTTCAGCCAGAGTATCGGTCGTAAAACCTCCTGCTTCTTCTATAGCCTTTTTACGGAATGCACCAATTGCTCCCGGTACAACTGTTATGGCGTTCAGATACGCAAATGCCATGCGATCAAAATTCTGACTGCTGATATATTCAATAGATTGCCAACGGGTGAGGAGGTTTACAGTATTTCCTACTTTCACGTTGCCGGCTACTGCCCCTACTTTTTTTCCGTTGTGGTATTGAATATCGCCAAAATGCATCATTAGTTTTGATACGGCGTCAGAAAGAAGTTTCGTATCTGCATCGATACATATCACGAATTCTGCATCTGATTGTAAAATACCAAAATTCAGAGCTGAAGCTTTTCCGCCATTTACTTTTGTAAATACACGTACTCTTGAATTTCGTTCAAATGCATTTTCAACTTTATGAAATGTGTCATCCTTGCTTCCGTCATCCACAAAAATAATTTCAAAATTCGGATAGTCGGTCCTCAGTAAATTCTCTACGGAGCTTACTGCATTTACCTCTTCATTATAAGCGGGAACGATGATACTCACTTTTGGGGCTCCGGTTCCGTCTTGTTTCCAGAAATATTTTAAATTAAATTTCTTTTCCCAATGCCGCTGTTTACTTGCCATAACAGCCATGAATATGATACGGGAGAGGGAAAGAATTATAAAAACGATGAATACGGATGTTAATAAATGACTGCCAATATAAGCTGTCATAGCAAGTAAATAATTTAACTGAAGAAGGTAATAACCGCTTCCTCTCGGAACCGCGGGCATCAAATCTTCTTTCTTTTTTCCCAACAAATCTGCGATGGTCGTAAACTGATATCCTCTTTCCTTAAAATAATGTATGATACGGGGAAGTGCCTCTACTGTTGCTTCGCGGCTGTCACCACCGGCATCGTGTAACAGGATAATATTACCGCTCAGATTCTGATCAGTCATATTTTGTTTTCGCGCAATAACCCGGGCAACGATTGAATCTGCCGACGTTCCAGGTTCCCAGTCGAGCGGGTCGATCGATTCACCAATGTCCAGATAGTTTTTTTCACGGGCGATTGCGACCGGAATTAATTCTTCAGCCTTGACTGGTTCAAAATCTGCGTTGAATGGAGCTCTGAACAAAATGGTGGAATGACCCGTGATCGCTTCAATTAATAAACGGGTAGCGTCCATTTCGATAATGGCTCGTTTTCGACTTACTTTAGCGATATTCGGATGGGTAAATGTATGATTGCCGATTTCATGACCTTCCCGATAAATTCTTTTTACAATGGGTATATTATTTTCAGCGTTGATACCTATCAGAAAAAAAGCCGCCGGCACATTTTCTTTGCTCAGGATGTCCAAAATTTGTGGTGTATAAATCGGATCAGGTCCATCATCAAAAGTCAGAACCAGTTTTTTCTTATCTTTTGTTCCATATTTTCTGGCCAGCCATTTGGACGGGAGTTGGTCATATGATTCCTCGGAGATTAACAGTTCAGCAGTGTCCAGCTCCGGCGTTATTTTTCCACTCGAAGGACCACCAATTACGTCCAATACTTCCCCTTCACCGGAGTAAGCAGGAGTTTCGTCAGTGATCATTGTTTTTACGGTAGAGAATAAATGAAAGTCAAAATTCCTGAGGCTATCCTTGCTCATGTCATGATCATAAAAATCCCACATTCGGGAATCCTCATTTCCCAATCGCCAGAGAGCAACCCTGGCAAGACCTGATTCTTCAGCAAAACGCATTGTATTGAAAGTAGTAGCTGCATCCGTGAATTGTACTTTGTGTGGTGCACCGTCGTCACCATCATAGGTAAAGTGAAGGTTATAAGAGTCATTGTCGAATATTATTTTACCGTCGTAACTATGGGCCAGAGTTAATGCATCCTGATATCCAATCGGTGCCGCGGACACTACTTTATCATTTTCATCCATCTTCCAGTCATAACCAAAACCCGCAACAGCGAGTATTAATTTGCCTGTAGGAATTTTCCTGATTGCATCATCTACCGCACCCTCAATCCATTTCTGATGGCAAATAGGACCCGGACCAGTGCCATCTGAAAACTGATCGTAAGCCATCAGAATAACATAGTCGTTGTATGCGGAGAGTTCTTTAAAATTGTAATCTTCATTAAAGGGTTGTACATCCTGCGAAACAAGCAAACCTTTCGCATGCATTTTTTCGTACAATGATTTTTGAAACTGTACCAGAACTTCATTTCTCTTTTCCAGAAGATCCTCAAAGTCGATATTGATACCATCCAGCTTATAGAGTTCTAAATATTTGATAATGTCGTTTATCAGTTTGTCCCTTTTTTCCGGATCGTTAAGAATTCGATGAACTACGTCTCCCCGGAATACACCTCCAATATTATTGGTAAGAAGAGGCAGCACTTTTACGCCGGACCTATCCATTATATTATATGCTGCCGTGTCAATTTTTGTCCAAAGTGTATCCGTATGGGGGTCAAGGAAAAACCATTCCGGCAACACCATATTCAGCCGTGAAATATTCTGGTTCAGAGAAATGCGGGATGAAGCGGACCAGTTCACATAAAACGCCGCTCTGACACCGGTCGCGAATTTCTTAAATGAATAGAAACTGGAATCAGCCTGAACTATTATTCCGTTTTTCTTTTTAAAATGCTTGCCAATGGGATAACCACCAGCTTTATAGGCGACTTTTTCGTTAATAAATTTTCTGAATCCACCATACTGTTTTCCAATTTTACTTTTATTGAAAAGCCAGCTGGAACTGTCGAGCAAAGCTTCTTTTTCCTGAGCACCGAAATTTGGCAGTGATGGGGTGTAAACACGGGTCAGCGTGATAAGAATGGTAATTACTGCAAGAACAACAAAAAGGGCTATCAGGCGACTGCTCCAAATAAAACGCGACCACCTTGAAGAAGAACTAGTCTGGAAAATCTGATTGGTAGAATTTCTTACCATAAATTATTGTAAAGATCCTGTTAATCAAAGTCCGCACAAAATCGGGGAATTCAAATTAGAGGATTTTTAGCATTTGAGTGTGAATAAATTTAAGAGAATAAAAGAAGTAGGATGAGGTTATGGATGTTCAAACGGATCCGCTTTCTGCATTTGACTGTCAATAGTCGAGCTCAAGTTTCAGTCTGTCTTTTAATTCTTTTACGAGTGGATACATCTCGGCGATTTGAATGAACTGCTCCCTTTTATTTAAGGTTTTTTCCAAATGAACGTGTTCGGTTGATTTTTCACGTATGATCAGGCTAAACGAGATATTTTTATTGCGAAAGCGTTCCTGCACCAAATCAGTAAGTTTTCTTTTTTCCTGCTCGACAAATTTCTGTTCCAGATTATTATTTGTAATTATTTCAAACCGTTGTTCATCAATTATACGTAGTTCTGCGCCTTCAAAACTTAGCGCAGCTGAGTTTTTATTTTTTTTAAGCTCTGCGGTAAACTGATTCCATATTTCGAGCAAAAGCCCGTACTCCAGGTATTTTAATTCGTCGGACTTATCGGTTATTTTCCGATTTACCACTTCCTGACGGATTTTAGAAAGTGCGCCGAAACTTGTCGTTGAGGAAACAGGCTGCTTTGGTTTCTCAACAATCAATTTAGGACCCGATTCAGGCCTTACCTCCGACTGGGGTATTTTGGAAATTTCCACCTGCTCACTAATAGTTTGTTTCTTTTCTTTGATCTCAATCGGTTGAATGATTCGGTAAGCCACTGGTTTTACCTGCTCAGTTCCTTTTTTTTTGTCTGTAAAATCTTGTGATAAGTGAAGCGCCTGATTGAGATAAGCAAGTTTGATAAGGGCAAGTTCGACGTGTAATCTCTTATTTCTGGCAGCTTTATAATTCAATTCCGATTCGCTCAATAAATTTAAAGCACTTATCAGGTAAGATGCTTCAAGAATTTTCGCTGCATCGATATATTTTTGCCTGAAGTCCTCTACAACATCCAGCAGAACCGCCGCTTTTTCATCTTTGCAGATCAGGAGATTCCGGGCAAATTCTGCAAAACCATTCAGCAATAAATCACCTTCAAAACCTTTGCGATTGATTTCATCGAAAATTAATAATGCGTCTGATAGTTTTTGTTCACGTATTGCGGTAAGCAACTTAAAGTAATATACGGCATCCAGAATATTCAGGTGTTCAAGTGTGTCATGATAACTAAGCTTTCCATCGGAGAAGCTTACCATCTTGTCCATTATACTTAATGCATCGCGCATGCATCCTTCACTTTTTTGCGCGATTAATTCAAGAGAGGATTTCTCCGCAGGAATATTTTCTTTTTCACATATTTCCTCCAGGTGTTCAATGATATCCTGATTGGTTATTCTTTTAAAATCAAAAACCTGGCAACGACTGAGGATGGTTGGAAGAATTTTATGTTTTTCAGTAGTTGCGAGAATAAAAATGGCATAGGGCGGTGGCTCCTCCAGTGTTTTCAGGAATGCATTAAACGCCGATGAACTGAGCATATGAACTTCATCGATGATGTACACTTTGTATTTACCGGGCTGAGGCGCAAATCGAACCTGATCAACCAGTGATCTTATGTCGTCCACTGAATTATTACTGGCAGCATCGAGTTCATGGATATTAAGGGAGCTGCCTTCATTGAACGAAATGCACGAGTGACAATTGTTACAGGCTTCTCCATCGGCTGTTGGGTTTTCGCAATTAATGGTTTTTGCCAGGATGCGGGCACAGGTTGTTTTACCAACTCCCCTCGGTCCACAAAAAAGAAAGGCGTGGGCAAGTTGTTTATTCCTGATTGCATTTTTTAGGGTCGTCGTGATATGTGATTGCCCCACAACCGTGGAAAAAAGTTGTGGTCTGTATTTTCTCGCAGAAACGATGAATTTGTTCATAAGCCGGCGCCTCCGGAATCTTTCTTGATTGCAATAATAACAAAGTTTTAGAAGAAAGGATGCCTTTTAAATTCTATGGTTCGATCGAAAATATAACGATAAGTTTTAAGCTTTCTGCTGGGATATGTATCAGCCATGTTTCGAATCAGATTGATCATTTTTGGATTAAAATCACCCACCCACTGCATTTCATATTCAGTATATGGGAGAATTAAAACCATTTTACCGGTTTCAGCAATCATATAGGAATCAACGCCTTTTCCCTGATATTCAGGGATAACACCGAAAACAAGTCCGGTGAATTTTTTATTTCTTTTAGTTTTTACCAACCATAGAAATTTCAATTTCTGCAAAAAACCGAATTTACCATTGAGATATTTAAACCATTGATTTAAATCTGGGATATTGGCAAACATGGCTACCGGCTTTTCATTATGGTAAGTAAACCAGATTAATCTTTCTTCCATAAATGGTTTCATCTGCTTAAACAGATGTTTTACCTGATCGAGCTTCATCTGTTTCATACCACCGTGGCCAGCCCAGGCTTTATTATAGACTTCCGTAAAATAACCCGCATATATATCCAGATTTTTTTTACTGATATGAGCTGCTCTATAACTTGGATCGGCGGCTATAACTGCATGACGATCCATTAGTTTCTTGCTGAATGGTTTTTTTGGATCCATACCGAAACATATCTGCTCAAAAAATTCTTTGAACCCGTAATTTTCAAAGAGGGCCTGATAGTAAGGCGCGTTAAAATTCATTTTCCACAGAGGTTCATGAAATCCTTCAGTAACCAGGCCCCACCAGGTGTCTCTTTCCCCGAAATTTATGGGACCATCCATAGCCGACATTCCCCGCTGTATAAGCCAGTGTTTTGCGACATCAAATAAATGATCGGCAGCCGTTTGATTATTTATGCAGTCAAAGAATCCGATGCCCCCTACAGAAAATTCATCCCCGATTGTTTTATATCTTTTATTAGTGAAAGCGGCGATTCTTCCCAGTAACCGCCCGTCTTCATCTTTAAGGATCCACCGGGCCGCTTCACCATGACGGAAAGCTTTATTTTTTTTTGGATCGAAAACTTCATTTACATCATTATCCAATGGTCGAATATAACCTGCTATATCACTCAGGATATCAACATTTACCTGAAGAAATTCTCTGGCTGATGCCTGATCCTGAACCTGTATTAATTGCATGTAATGGGGGAGTTGACGGCCGCAAAAATACTTGCTTTTTCATTTCGGAATTCTGCGTCCGGACTCTTACCTTTGCAGCCGATTTTAACGTAACATTTATTAAATACTCTATATGCCAAATGCAGGCAAGATTAAACAAATTATCGGTGCGGTAGTTGACGTACAGTTCAAAGGAAAACTTCCTGAAATATACAACGCCCTCGAATTGAAGAAACCTGGAGGTGACACCCTTGTTCTTGAGGTTCAGCAGCATCTGGGGGAAGACAGTGTTCGTTGTATAGCCATGGATGGCACGGAAGGACTCATCCGGGGTCTTGAGGTGGTTGATACAGGCATCGCCATTTCAATGCCCGTTGGCGATAGCATTAAGGGCAGACTTTTTAATGTTACAGGGGATCCTATTGATGGATTACCTCCTGTATCAAAGGTTAATGGACGACCTATTCATAATAAACCACCCGCCTTTGAAAATCTTAGCGTTAGTACAGAGATTTTATTTACGGGAATTAAGGTAATCGACCTGATTGAGCCTTATGCAAAGGGGGGTAAAATTGGTCTCTTTGGAGGTGCAGGAGTTGGAAAAACAGTTCTAATTCAGGAACTAATAAATAATATAGCAAAAGCGTACGCGGGTGTTTCCGTTTTTGCAGGTG
>DATHPV010000458.1:0-5941 GCA_035483495.1 Puia sp. | reverse complement strand
ACTTCTCTGTTGATGGAATCTGCTTCAGGCGACACGAGGTCTTTATAGTAGTGATCGAGTTTAGGTTCAAAAATTGGCGTACGGATCAGCCGGTCATCCGTAAAAGAAACGTTATCCCAGTAATGTGCTTTATAATATCGGTATGCAAATGTACTGTCGGGCCTACCATTAGGAAGATTTGGTATGGGTGGTACAACCGGTTCCTTTAATGCACGAAGCAAGGTGGCGAGCAGTGAATTTGGGTCCTTATTTTCAATTTGATCCCTTTCAGTTTTCACTTCATCGTTTACTTTCTTTATTTTCTCTTTTATCGAAGAGGAGTCGCTTCTTGATTTTGCATGTGCCAGTTCTGTCTGCAATTCGGTAAGAGTCTTTCCATGACCGTTCATGAAGGCAGTGTATCCGAGGAAAGTGGTGTTTTCAGGAGACCCGGTAAATGATATACTTGCCGGAAGTTTGGCTGAATCTGCATAAATGGAGAATTTCTGTTGCTGGTCTATCAACAACTCAAAAAGAATCTCCTTTTTCGGGGAAACAATAAAATATATCCCCCCTGAAAGCTTGTCTTTTCCCTTAAAGACGCCGGATGAATTGCCGTCAAGTACAACGGAATCCGCCACTGCTTTCACTTTGCCATAATAGTAGCCAAGGTATACTTTACTGTTTGTGAAGGGCTTTAATGTGAGCTGGATCTCATATCCCTGAGAAAAGCCACAAGAAGAAATCAACAATAAGCAAAAGGCAAAAAAAGTCTTTTTAGATAAAAGGTTGATCATAGGAGTGCTAAATTAGGATAATCCTACATTTGCCGCCGTGGGAAAAAAGAAAAATATTGTCCTGGATAATCTGCTTGTGACCGGTTATGCGGCTGAGGGCAAAAGTTTGGCTAAACACGAGGGCAAAGTGATTTTCATGGAAAACGCTGTTCCGGGTGATATTGTTTCGGTACGACTGATAAAAAATAAAAAAGACTGGGCCGAAGGTCAGGTATTGAGGACTACAACCTATTCCCCTGAACGAATTGAGCCTTTTTGTAAGCATTTTGGTGTATGCGGAGGTTGTCAATGGCAGATGTTACCTTATGAGAAACAATTGGAGTATAAGCAGGATCAGGTTTTGCAGAGTCTGCGACGTATTGGTAAATTAGAATTACCGGAAATCAAACCTATTCTCGGTTCCCCTGAAACCACCCTCTACAGGAATAAATTGGAATATACCTTTTCAAATCGCAGATACCTCTTGAAAGAGCAGCTGTCTGACCCTGAAATTTCGACTTTTCAAAATGCTGCAGGGTTTCATGCCCGTGGAATTTTTGATAAGGTCGTGGACATCGATACCTGTTTTCTTCAGAATGAACCAACAAATGATATCAGGAAGGAGATTAAACACTGGGCCATTGAAAACGGGGTTTCGTTTTACGATATACACCGTCACGAGGGATTTCTGAGAAATGTTCAGGTCAGGTTGTGTCGTACCAGGGAACTTATGGTTAATGTGGTATTCGGATACCGGGATGACTCATTGCAAAATGCCCTGCTCACGAATTTACAGAACCGGTTCCCTGCTATTACCACATTATTATATACCATCAATCCAAAATGGAATGATAGTCTCAACGACCTTCAGCCCCAGACATTTTTTGGTAAAGGGTGGGTTATTGAAAAACTTGAGAATTTCAATTTTAAGATCGGCCCAAAATCATTCTTTCAAACCAATACTACGCAGGCAGAGCGCTTATACCAGGTGATCCGGGATTTTGCAGGACTCAGTGGTGTAGAAACCGTCTATGATCTGTATTGTGGTACCGGCAGCATCGGAATTTTCCTCAGTAAAATGGCGAAAAAAATAATAGGTATCGAATTAGTTTCGGAAGCAATTGCTGATGCAAAAGAAAATGCTTTGTTAAATCAGGTTCATCATGCAGCTTTTTTTGCAGGCGATGTTACTGAAATCTGTGACAATACTTTTTTTGAAACCCATGGACGTCCTGATTTGATAGTGTCTGACCCTCCTCGTGCAGGCATGTCAGAAAAACTTGTGGGTAAATTACTCGAGATATCTGCTGAAAAAATTGTTTATGTGAGCTGTAACCCCGCCACCCAGGCCCGTGACTTACATCTCTTATCGGAAAAATATCAAATTTCGGCTGTGCAGCCCATTGATATGTTCCCGCATACCCTTCATATTGAAAATGTTACTGCGCTTTTCTTAAAACATTAACTTGCAGCCAGTAATTTTTGAAGAAATATGACTGACTTCCGATTAGGGCGTTCACAGGTAATTCCGCCCGTTATTAAAAACCTGATCATTATCAACGTACTTGTTTTTTTGTTACAGTCAGCCGTTCAGAGTCGCGGATCTCATTTTATGGAGAATTATTTTGCACTACATGATATTCGCTCTGACTTTTTTAAACCTCACCAGCTGATCAGTTACATGTTTCTTCATGGTGGTTTTTGGCATATTTTCTGGAATATGCTGATCCTATGGATGTTTGGAAGTATTCTTGAAAATTACTGGGGGCCTAAGCGATTTCTCACATTTTATGTTATATGCGGTGTTGGTGCTGCAGTATTACATCTGGTGGTTTTGTATCAGGAACTAACACCCTACTGGCAGGAACTAAACAACTACCCTATTCATGAACAACTGGCCTATAGAGAAGAATTCTCTGCACCATTTAATACAGCCACACTTGGCGCATCAGGGGCCATCTTCGGTTGCATGGTTGCATTTGGCCTTCTGTTTCCAAACAGCCTTATATACATATACGCCATTGTCCCCGTAAAAGCAAAGTGGGCGGTTCTGGCCTATGTTATTTATGAACTATTTTTAGGTGTTCAAAACAATGCCGGTGATAATGTAGCACATTGGGCTCATTTAGGAGGAGGCCTCGTTGGTTTGTTACTTGTTTTTTACTGGCGAAAAAAAGACCAACGGAGGAATTACTATTGAACAAGGACCCATGATACCTGTTAATCAATTGAACACAACGTAAAAAATTGTTTTGTTAAGAATGCAGATATGGATGTAAAGGAAGAAAATTATAGGAAGCGAATGCATCTGGGTCAGGATGGTAATGCACTGGTTGAGCTACTTGTTCTGAATGCTGTAATTTTTGTAGTGCTAAAGTTCGTTTATGTGTTTTTCCTGCTTACGAATGCATCATCTGACAGTTTTATAACCCATGTTTTCAGCTGGTTCGCTCTACCTGCGAATCCTGAAAAGATCGCATGGAGGCCATGGACGCTGATCAGTTATATGTTTTCCGATCTGCAGTTATTTCGTTTTATTTCCAATATGTTCTGGCTTTGGAGTTTTGGATATATTCTTCAGGATCTCACCGGAAACCGAAAATTGGCGCCGGTTTATTTGTACGGAGGTATTGGCGGTGCAGTAATTTATGTAATGGCTCACGTTCTAATTCCCGATCTGCGGGCAGGTATTGACGGCGACAGCCTTACGGGAGCAAACTGTGCAATAGCAGCCGTAGCGGTTGCGACTACCGTAATATCACCAGACTACAGAATTTTTCCGATGATCAGCGGCGGCATTCCCCTATGGATTTTGACCCTGATTTTTGTACTGCTAAATTTCTCTGGAATTCGCAACGGCGATTTGGCTTCTTACCTTGCCTATGCAGGTGCGGCAGGAGTTGGATTCCTTTTTGTCGACCAGTTGAGAAGGGGTCGGGATGGAAGCATTTGGATTAACAACTTCTTTGACTGGATTGGAAATCTCTTTAATCCGGATGTAAAGAAGAAGTCAAAAAATAAAAAGGAAGAATTTTTTTATAACGTTTCAAATACTCAGCCTTTTAAAAAAATCCCAAATATCACTCAGAAAAGAATCGATGAAATACTCGATAAAATAAATCAACAGGGTTATCGCTATCTTACTAATGAAGAAAAGGAAATTTTGAAGCGGGCAGCTGAAGAGGAAGATTTCTAACACCAAAGACTCTTCCTAATGGCATCATTTAGGGAATTTACAAAACGCATTTTTATACTGTTGAATTTAGTGGTAGGAATCCTTTTCTTACTCGCCTGTTGTAATGCATTTCTACATCCGGATAAATGGTGGTCCATCGCATTACTGGCTTTTTTTTTCCCGCTGTTTCTGATTTTACTTATAGGATTTTTATTTTTCTGGGTCTTCACCTGCCCAAGATATTTGCTGATTTCACTTACCTGTCTTCTAATCGGGTGGCAGAACATACACGCTTTTTTTGGTTTTAGTCTGAATAACAACGATTTTTCGCACAAAGATTCTTCGAGTATTCGCATTATGGACTGGAATATTCGCAGCTGGGACGAATTCACTACAAAAAAGATCGGCGACTCACGCCATCGAACTGGCATGCTCAATCTGATTGAAAAACAAAATGCGGATATTCTATGCTTTCAGGAATTCTTTGAACCCACGGATTCTGCAAAATCTATTATAAGGTATATTCAGGCGAGATTAAAATTCCCCTATTTTTTCTTTTCAAGAGATTATCACAATCGCATCAATAGCTACGAAACCGGCGTAATTATATTCTCGAAATATCCAATCGTTGCAAATTCCCAGGTTTATTTTAGATCTGATGCAGGTCAAAAAACAGAGAGTTTGATCGCAGCAGATATTAACATAAACGGTAAAATAATCAGGGTATTTACAACTCATCTTCAGTCTGTATTATTCAAGCAAAAAGATTTCAGGAATGTCGAAATCGTACGGAATGCCGAAGATAGTATCCTTGAGGCTTCACGGTCACTTGCGAAAAAATTGAAAAACGCGCTGGGACTTCGCGGATATCAGGCCGATACAGTTCGAAGGCAACTGGATATTTGCCCCTACCCCTTGATCATCTGCGGTGATTTCAACGACGTCCCGAATTCCTATACTTATTTTCATATAAGAGGAAATCTTCAGGACGCATTTATCAAAAAATGTTTTGGCATTGGCAGAAGTTATATCCATATTTCGCCAACATTACGCATCGACTATATTTTTCCGTCAACAGATTTTGTGGTAGTACAAAGCATGAAACTTTCGTCACCTTTTTCTGATCATCATGCTGTTCTTACCGATCTGCAGTTGCAGGGAAGAAAGTTATAAATGTTTATATTTGGGCGAATACATGAGTCACTTAAAAGTCTACAATTCTTATTCAAGACAAAAGGAAGAATTTATTCCGATTACTCCACAGCACGTGGGTATGTATGTTTGCGGTCCTACGGTAAGTGGTGAGAGCCATCTTGGTCATGCCAGGGGATTTATCACATTTGATGTCATCTACCGATACCTGCTTCATCTTGGATATAAAGTAAGGTACGTTCGAAATATAACCGATGCGGGACATTTTGAAGAGGAAGGAAGGGAAGCCGAAGATAAAATATCGAAAAAAGCACTGATCGAGAAGCTCGAACCCATGGAACTCGTTCAGAAATATACCAACCTCTTTCATTGGGCGATGCGACAATTCAATAATCTTGATCCCAGCATTGAACCGACTGCCACGGGTCATATTATAGAGCAAATCAATATGATCCTCGAAATAATTAAGTCGGGTTACGCATACGCCGTAAATGGTTCGGTTTATTTTGACGTGAAGAAATATGCTGAAAAATTTCCTTACGGTAAACTCAGTGGCCGCAGACTTGACGATTTACTTGAAACTACACGTGACCTGGAAAACCAGGAAGAAAAAAGAAACAGACAGGATTTTGCATTGTGGAAGTCTGCACCTCCGGGCCATATCATGAGATGGACAAGCCCCTGGGGGGAAGGATTTCCCGGTTGGCATATTGAATGTTCCGCGATGAGCACGAAATATCTTGGAACACAGTTCGACATTCATGGCGGTGGAATGGACCTTATGTTTCCTCATCACGAGAGTGAAATCGCCCAGAGTATGATTTGTAATCATCATTTAGCCGCCCGTTATTGGATCCAT
>DATHPV010000457.1:0-6535 GCA_035483495.1 Puia sp. | reverse complement strand
CTGGAAGGTATTTGGCATAGCGGGTCACCCATGGGCATGATCATAAATGCTGTTCGCGGGATACATGTATGTGTTCCCCGAAATATGGTGCAGGCAGTCGGAATGTACAATACTTTAATGGAAGGAATGGATCCGGCGATTGTAGTGGAATGCCTGAATGGATATCGCCTGAAAGAAAAGCTGCCTTCCAATCTGACCGATTTCCGTATACCGTTGGGCGTACCGGAAATCATCCGTGAGGGGTCTGATGTTACGATTGTTTCCTATGGATCAACTCTTCGTATTATTACCGAAGCTGCAGAAGACCTGAGCATACTGGGAATTGATTGTGAAATTGTGGATGTACAAACCCTGCTTCCGTTCGACATTCATCATATTGTACTTGACTCTCTCAAAAAGACCAATCGTATCATTTTTATCGATGAGGACGTGCCGGGAGGTGCCGCCGGATATCTATTTAATAAAGTGATGGAGGAACAGGGTGGTTATCGCTGGCTGGATGTTGCTCCAAGAACCCTTACGGCCAAGGAACACAGACCTGCATATGCCAGCGACGGAGATTATTTCAGCAAACCAAATGTGGAAGAAATCATTGATGCTGTGCAGGAGATGATGAAAGAATAATTTGAAAATTTGGAAATTTGAAAATTAATCTCCAAATCTCCAAATTTCCAAATCTTCAAATTCAGTTTATACATTTGCAGTCCTAAAATGTTACCAAAGTTATGGGTCGGATTTTCGAAGTGCGTAAAGCCACCATGTTTGCCAGGTGGGATAAAATGGCAAAACAGTTTACCCGTATCGGAAAAGAAATTGCACTGGCTGTAAAGTCAGGTGGTCCTGATCAGAATACAAATGCTGCATTGCGCCGATGTTTTCAAAATGCGAAGAATGTAAACATGCCCAAGGATCGGGTGGAAGCCGCGATCAAAAGAGCGATGGGCAAGGAAATGGATAATCTGGAGGAAATACTCTATGAGGGATATGCGCCACATGGTGTTGCCGTACTGGTTGAAACTGCCACCGACAATCCAACAAGAACCGTCGCTAACGTTCGTTCTTTTTTCAACAAAGGAAACGGAAACCTCGGCACCAGCGGGAGCGTTAGTTTTCAGTTTAAGAAAATGGGCGTTTTCAAATTGAAACCCGAAGGTTTAAATATGGACGATCTGGAACTCGAGCTCATCGACCATGGTCTGGAGGATCTGGGCGACGGGGAAGGAGAACATGGCGAACCATTGATCGTATTACATGTTGCCTTTAATGATTTCGGAAATATGCAAAGGATCCTGGAATCAAAAAATATCACACCTGTGAGTGCTGAAGTAGAATGGATTCCTACAACTACTGTTTCCCTTTCAGAAGAACACGCGCAGGAAGTATTGAAACTGGTCGACAAACTCGAACAGGATGAAGATGTGCAGAAGGTATTTCACAATCTGGTTTAAGCGTAAAGCCCAAAGAGCAAAGCGTAAAGCGTAAAGCCCAAAGCGTAAAGCGTAAAGCCTAAGGCTTAAAGCCTAAAGCCCAAGACATTTTTTTGTAGTAGTTGTTACGAAAATTAAAAGTCCCTTTCGAATGAGAGGGACTTTTAATTTCCAAAAGTTTTAGACCCTAAGCTTTAAGCTTTGGGCTTTACGCTTTACGCTTTGAGACTATGTATTCAGCTTACTATTGCTTTTGCTAACTGAAATAAATCATCAGTCCGATTACCATCCACGCCAAAGCAACCAGTATCGTTCTGTTGTCCAGGGAAACAATCATGGCTAAACAAAGTGCTGCGCCCAGTATCGGTACCAACGGTACGAGAGGAGTACGGAAAGGACGCGGATGATCTGGATCCCTTTTGCGCATAATGATGATCCCGATACAAACGAGTGTGAATGCAAGCAGGGTTCCTATGCTGGTAAGATCACCGGTAATATCACCAGGCAGAAGTGTAGCGATTAAACCCACAAAAATAAAAAGAAGAATATTTGACTTATAAGGTGTTCTGAATTTTGGATGCAGAACCGAAAATACTTTGGGCAATAATCCATCATTTGACATCGAATAAAACACCCTGCTTTGACCAAGTAACATCACCAGGATAACAGAAGAAAATCCTGCTAATATGCCAACGGTCACCCATTTGGCGAGCCAATGATAATTCGTCATGTAAGTTTCTATCGCATAAGCAACAGAAGCTTCTTTTCCCGCGCGTACAAAATCAGTGTAAGGAGCAACTCCCGTTAGCACCCAGGAAAAAAGAACATACAAAATGGTACATACTACCAGGGAACCCAATATGCCGATGGGCATATCTTTTTTTGGATTTTTTGCTTCCTGCGCTGCAGTGGATACTGCATCAAAACCAATGAAGGCAAAAAATACAATAGCGGCACCCCTGAGCACACCGCCCCATCCATGCCTGAAAAAATCAGTATAGGTATATTCTGTTCCATCCGGAAGGATTGCCGGTTTGGCATCTGCCGGTATCATATACGGATGATGATTTGAAGGATTGATATATTGCCAGCCGAGTGCGATGAAAAGTAAAACAATTGAAACTTTGATGATTACGATGATTGAATTGACTACCGCAGATTCTTCTGTGCCTTTGATCAATAAAAGGGAAAGTGCCAGAAGTATAAATAATGCGGGGACATTTAAAATACCATGATGCATTAGGCCAGTGGTGGTATCTAACATCTTGTCCAGAGGTGAGTGACACCACTCATAAGGTATTCGATTATCGAAAAGCTTATTCAAAAATTCGCTCCAGGCAATAGAAACCGTTGCTGCCCCAAGTGCATATTCGAGAACAAGGGCCCAGCCAATAATCCAGGCTATTAATTCTCCCATGGTCGTATATGCATATGTATAAGCGCTTCCCGCGATGGGGATCATAGATGCGAATTCAGCATAACAAAGTCCTGCAAACGCACATCCAACTGCAGCTACAATAAAAGATATGGTAACTGCTGCACCCGCGTGACCACCGGCAGCGGCAGCTGTTCTGACAAACAGACCAGCACCAATAATAGCTCCGATGCCGAGTGCGATGAGGTTCCAGGGACCAAGGGTTCTTTTCAGGCTTTTTTCAGAATCTGCGGCCTGAGCCAAAAGAGCACTTAACGACTTTCTTCTGAAGAGGCTCATAAGCTTAATTTGATTTAGAGATTGAAGGTTGTAAAGTAAACAAATATTCCATTCGTAGTGCAATTTAAAAAGGCTTAATGCGTGAGGCGTAAGGCGTAAGGCGTAAGGCGTAACGCGTAAGGCGTAACGCTTAACGCCTAACGCATAACGCTTAACGCTTAACGCCTAACGCGAAACGCCAAACGCGTTAAGACGCAACGACAGAAGACTAAGGTAAAAAGACTAAGGATTAAATATGTAGGAATTGAGCTTTCGCCACCGCGTAAGCCTTACGCCTTACGCCTTACGCCTTAAGCGTTCCGCGTTAAGCGTTAAGCTTTCTTTACATTGCAGATTAATTAAAATCATGATAAGACCAGGATTAACTGTATGGATCGTCATTGCAATGCTGGCGGGTATAATCGCCGGCCTGGTTATTCATTATTCAGCGGGATCTTACTGGGCCGTAAAATATACAGATGGCATGTCCATTCTGACGGAAATTTTCCTCCGTCTTATAAAAATGATTATTGCACCACTGGTGTTCTCGACGCTTGTAACGGGCATTGCCAAATTAGGAGATACCCGCGCGGTGGGAAGGATAGGAGCTAAAACACTGGCCTGGTTCCTGGGTGCGTCGCTGATATCTCTGCTCCTCGGTTTGCTGATCATGAATTTGTTGAATCTCGGTGGGAACCTTCATTTTCCGATTCCAGAAGTTTCCGCATCAGAAAAACTGGATAACGCTCCCCTCTCTTTTAAAACTTTTATCGCACATCTGTTTCCAAGAAGTTTTGTGGAAGCAATGGCCAATAATGAAATTCTGCAGATCGTTGTATTCGCGTTATTTTTTGGAATCGCAACTGCTGCCGTCGGTGAAAAAGGGAAGATATTTATCCGTGCACTCGATTCGCTTACTGAAATTATTCTGAAGATAACCGGTTATATTATGAAATTCGCTCCGGTTGCCGCTTTTGCCGCAGTATCTGCAATACTCGCTTTAAAGGGTCCTGAATTGTTGGTCACCTACGGAAAATTCATTATTGTTTTTTATATCAGCATTCTGATTCTCTGGATGATACTCACCTGCGTGAGTTATTTGTGGATTCGTAAAAAGGTTTTCGTGATTTTAGGAAATGTAAAGGATCAGGTTTTACTGGCTTTTACAACTGCCAGTTCAGAAGCGGCATTTCCACGTCTTATTGAAGAATTGGAGAAATCGGGCTGTCCTGAAAAAATCGTCAGTTTCGTTTTGCCTCTCGGTTACTCGTTCAACCTGGACGGCAGCATGTTATATATGGGTTTTTCTTCCCTCTTTATTGCCCAGGCTTATGGGATGAATTTATCGCTCGGAACCCAGCTCACCATGCTGATCGTACTTATGTTAACAAGTAAGGGGGTCGCTGGCGTGCCACGTGCTGCGTTGGTGGTAGTTGCAGGCACATTGTCTATGTTTCATATACCGCAGCAGGGTTTATTACTGTTGCTTGGAATAGACCAGATTCTCGATATGGCCAGAAGTGCAACCAATGTGGTCGGCAATAGCCTGGCCACCGCTGTAATATGCAAAATGGAGGGGGTCCTGGAAGAATGAGAAACTAATTCATTTTATTATTTACTATTATATCTTAATTTGGCGACCGGTCATGAGCAAAGATTATGATCGCGGCTCAACCTTTCCATATGGTAACACTTCTGGCTATTACATTCAGGGACCTGGTAAATCCTGAGTTTTATATAAATAATGGTGGTCTCTGGGTAATGCTCTTTATTGTTTTTGCAGAAACAGGGCTGATGGTGGGCTTTTTTCTCCCTGGCGACAGTCTGTTGTTTGTAGCAGGCATCTACAGCCAGAAGCTTATTGACAAGCTGATACCCGGTGGCACCGGAAGCGATTTATTCAATCTCATTATTCTCTGGATACTGGTTTCGGTTTGTGGTATTATCGGAAATATGGTGGGATTCTGGTTTGGTAAAAAAAGCGGTCACTATCTTTTCCAGCGAAAAGACAGTTTCTTTTTTAAAAAGAAACATCTGTTTGATGCAAAGACATTTTATGATAAACATGGTGGCCAGGCCATCGTATTTGCGCGTTTTCTGCCAATAATAAGGACGTTTGCACCCATCGTAGCGGGTATTGTACAGATGGAAAAGAAGAAGTTTATGTACTACAATGTAATTGGATGTGTTTCCTGGGTTTTCCTGATGTTGTTTGCCGGTCACTACCTCGACAAGTTTTTCATGAAGAAATTCGATTTCGATTTAAAAAAACACCTGGAAGTGATCGTCATCGGCATAGTGCTTATAACGACGCTGCCCGTTTTATATAAGATGTTTTTTGGGAAAAAGCCCAGTTCACATCCGGAGGAAATCTAACTATGAACCTGCTCGCCACTAAGCGTAGTTCTGGAATTTTCAGTATCGCGGTGATTGTTGCCGCTCTCGGATATTTTGTAGATATCTATGATCTATTATTATTTACCGTAGTCAAGAAAGAATCCATGCTTCAGGTGGGTTCTACAGAAGCAACCCTTCTCATAGACAGCAGCCGGGTGATAAACTGGCAGATGATCGGTTTATTACTGGGCGGAATTTTCTGGGGGATGCTTGCCGATAAAAAAGGTCGTCTTTCCGTGTTATTCGGGTCAATCATTCTGTATTCAATCGCCAATATTTTTACTTCATATGTTCATACCGTAGATCAATATGCGCTTTGGCGATTCGTTGCGGGTCTTGGCCTTGCGGGAGAACTGGGTGCGGGTATTACATTGGTGAGTGAACTTCTTCCTAAATCAAAACGGGGGATAGGTACTTCGGTTGTAGCAGGAATCGGGATTATGGGTGCAGTTGCATCCTATTTTACTTATCAGATTACCAAAGACTGGCGGCTTTGCTACAGGATAGGTGGCGGGTTAGGCATTGTACTACTGATTCTGCGTATAAGTGTGGCTGAATCAGGAATGTTTTTAGGTCTCAGGCATCAATCTGTTCAAAAAGGAAATTTTCTGATGTTCTTTACCGATGCCCGGAGATTCAATAAGTACATGATGACCATATTTATCGGGCTGCCAACCTGGTTTGTGATCGGTATCATGGTGAATCAAAGCGACCGTTTCGCCAAAGTAATGTTTGGAAGTACAACACTGGACTCAGGCAGGTCTATTATGTTCGCATATGCTGCTATATCACTCTCGGATTTTCTTTCGGGATTTCTTTGTCAGTGGCTGCAAAGCCGTAAGAAGGGACTCCTGGTATTTTATATCCTTTGTGTATTTTCCGGATGGTTATTTTTCAGTCAATATAATAATCATGATGCTTCCATGTACCTGTTTTGTGCCCTTATGGGTTTTTCTACGGGGTTCTGGGCCATTTTTGTAACCCTGGCTGCGGAGCAATTTGGAACAAATTTGAGGGC
>DATHPV010000456.1:0-7940 GCA_035483495.1 Puia sp. | reverse complement strand
AATGAAACACCGATTCAGGCCGCAGAACGGGAATTGAAAGAAGAAGCAGGGATAGTTATATTGGGAAAATTGGTAGAACTGGGGTCCGTAAAAACAAAAAACAATAAGATAGTTTTTGCCTGGGCGTTGGAACAGGATTTCGAACCTTTGGATTTGAGAAGTAATTTGTTTACCATAGAATGGCCTCCAACTTCAGGCAAAATGCAAAGTTTTCCGGAAATGGATAAAGCAGTATGGTTCACTTTAGAAGAAGCAAAAGAAAAAATTCTTGCCTCACAGATCCCCTTTATTGAAGAACTGGAAAAAAAGATTTAACGTTTTTTAGTAGAACGGTTACTGGTCCATTCTTCTGCCTTGGGATCAGAAGCTATTTTTTCAAGCGTTTTTCCCGAGACGACCGATTTATTTTTTAGGGTAATATCCGATTCGCTCGCGTATTTGTCACGATGTTTGATAAGCAGCCAGCTGTTTTCGCCAAAGCCTTTCGTTTTTACAAGGGCAAATTCACCTTTTAACTTTTTTCCATGCATGGAAAACTTAAGTGACCCGGCATCGAGTTGTTTAAGAAGGACTTTCTCCGCTTCTTTTTTGGACTTTGTTTTTTCCAGTGGCTCATAAGTCCCCTGATCCCATACGATAACAGTGCCGGCACCGTAATTACCCTTTGGAATGATCCCCTCAAAATCCTTGTAATCGTAGGGATGATCCTCAACCATCATTGCCAGATGCCTGACGGCCGGGTCCATGGAAGGACCTTTTGGTACAGCCCAGCTTTTCAGTACTCCACCCATTTCCAGCCTGAAATCATAGTGAAGACGGGATGCCGCATGTTTTTGGATAACAAAAATAAGATCAGCACCCTTGCCTTTTCCACCAACGGGTTCAGGCGTTTTATCGAATGTTCGTTTTTCTTTATATTTTTCAAGCGGCATATGGTAAAAATTAAGGGATCTTAGCCTCTATGGTTGTTGATAAATTATCATGCCATCCCGTTATCGTGGTACGACCTTTGGATCTCAAATGTTCGCCGAAGGAACTACACTTTTAATTTATATGAGTTTACCTCGTGCTTTTCCGGAGATAAAAACAAAGAATCTGATTTTGCGCCGGTTAGTTCCGCAGGATCGGAAAGCCATATTTATGCTGCGTAATGATAAAGAGGTGAACAGGTTCATCAGGCGCGATATCATGAACAGTGAAACTGAAGGATTAGCTTTTATTGAAAAGATATGGAGCAATGGTGATCGGGGTCCTGATGTTTTTTGGGCTATTTGCCTGAACACCCAACCGGATCCTATCGGTTCGGTTTGTCTTTGGAATTTTTCAGAAGACCAAAAACTCGCTGAACTTGGATACGAATTATTCCCTGTTTTCCAAGGCAGGGGCCTGATGTCGGAAGCGGTCAAAGCTGTTTTGGATTATGCGTTTAATCACCTCAAATTAACTACCATTGAAGCCTACACGCATAAAGACAATATCCCGTCTAAGAAAATGCTTGTGAAATTTCAATTTCGACACGTTCCCGATAAAATGGATACCGACAATGAAAACATTGAAGTCTATTCCCTTCAACTTCCGAAATAACGGATCTCACGACTATAATACCGTACGGATATTGTTTCAAAACCGGACGGTTTACAGACATTTGCAAATAGTAAGAAGCTGATTGTCAACCAGGATTAGGAATGGTATACATTCTGAAGTAAAAACGAATAAGTTGAAACTGCCCGGTTAAAACCCTAAAATCCATTCATGACGACAATTGAATATACTTTGACACCGGATCAACTGAGTTTTGCAGTTGATAATACAATTCGTGTATTTGATCAATACAGATTGAGGAGGAAAACGGATAACCAGGGAAGACAATTAATCGTTGACAGGAGCTGGAGGGGGAGGTTTAATTATTTCGTCACAGAAACGCCGGGTGGCTCGCAACTGACAATTGAGGCGATGACATCAAAAGAAGTTTCGTGGGAAGAACTCGCCAGCCATGAAGAAAGTTTCTTAAAGAATCTGTACAAGATTATTGATAAGGAAATCGCGATCACACCGGAAATCGTGAATAGGGACTTATATAAAAGCCGGAAACTGCGAATTGGACTGAAAGGTCTTCTCTGGATTGCCCTCATCATCCTGCTGATTTTAAAAGCAGTTCAGGTATACATTAAAAAATAAAATCTACACGAAACATGGAATTTCAAAAGCTCACACCCATGCTTTCGACTAATCAATTAAAGGAAACAATTGATTTTTACACAAACAAATTGGGTTTCTCTTTAGTCGCGGGTGATGAACTTGGCTGGGCTGCCATCCAAAGGGGCAATGTAGAATTGATGTTCACATTACCCAACCAGCATATTCCATTTGACAAACCGGTATATACAGGTTCTTTCTATATAAACGTCGACGATGTGGATCAAATCTGGACTGAACTAAAAGATGTTGTAAAAATTGTTTATGACATCGAAAACTTTGACTACGGGATGAGAGAGTTTGCGATTTATGACAACAATGGCTACATTATTCAGTTCGGACAAGATATTGGTGAAATTGACAACTGATAATAGTTTAAGGTTCATTTTTTTATTCCTTTAAATAAGGCAAAAATAGCCATGGCATGTCCATGCCCCAGATCGAAATCTTTTTTCAGCCATGCTACGATTTGGCCTGCTTTTACCCCATTCTTTAATTCGCCTTTTAGCAGGAAGCCTTTTTCTTCCGCAAGCTTTCTAAAGTCTTCAGGAGTTTTACCGGTTTTTGTTTTGATATTATCAATATATGCCTGAAACGACATGGGTAATACTTTAAATAGTTTACTATTGAAACATTATTGGCTAACTGACGACACAAAATTACAGTGTTAGAGCCTAAATCATATATCCGGCTGAGCGTCCAGTCCCGATGTTATTTGTCAACACGAACCTAATAATTCTTACAAACGCAAAAAGCTTAAATTTAAATGGTCAAAACGAATTTCTGACAGAATTCATTGGAGGTTCCCCTGGCCGATAAACAACAGTATGAAAAGATATTTCTTATTGATACTTTCCTTTTTCTTTTTTGTATTTGCGGAATCGCAGTTACGTTATGGCGATGTTGACGGTATGAAGACGTCAGCGGTAAATGCGCAGGATACATCCAAATCGCTGTTGTATGCAGAAATTGCTTTTAATTACGCCTTTTGGCAGATTGATTCGGGCATTCAGTATGCGCAAAAAGCCATTAGCCTGGCCAAAAAAATTCAATTTAAAAAAGGAGAAGCCGCTGGTCTGGCTTCTTATGGTTGGAGTATGTGGGCAGCCGGCGATTATGATAAAGCGGTCGACGCGAGCCTAAAATCCTTAAACCTGTACAAGGATTTGAAAGACTATGTAAAGATGGCGGATGTATACGGGGAACTTACAGTTTTTTACCGGGACGCTGAAGATTTCACTCAGGCATTTAAATATGCCATGTTATCAAAGGAATTATACGATTCGTTGATTGTTACGCATGTAATGAATAATACATTACCGGTCCTACAACTCGGGTCAGTATATCTTTTTCATCACCAGCTGGATTCCGCTTCTTACTATATCAGCCGCGCTTATGAAAATGAAAAGGAACATGGCCGGGAATCCGGTTATGTATATAATCTGATGGGTTATGTAGAAGCCGGTAAGAAAAATTATCCTGCGGCGCTGGGCTATTATCGTTCGGCGATTGCAACAGGACTTACGCAAAATAATGTTTTTGATATCGTAAATACCTATACTTTTCTGGCGCAGATGTACCAGGAAACAGGGAAGATGGACTCCTCCATCTGGTACGCAAAAGAAGTGCTGCATAAATCGGGATACTCCAGTTTCCGGCATGGAACACTCGACGTGCTGGGCATCCTGGCACAGGATTATAAACTAAGCCATCAAAACGACAGCGCATTAAAATACCTGGAATTGCGCATATCCATGAATGATATTTTGTTCAATAAGGAGAAGTCGAGAAATATCCAGGCCCTTAGTTTTAACGAAACGTTGCACCAGCAGGAACTGGAAGCCACGAGAAAGCAATATGAGAACCAGGTTAAGCTATATATGGTTTTTGGACTGGCTGGCCTGTTTTTGCTGATCGGAATCATTCAGTACCGGAACAACAAGGTGAAGCAAAAGGCGAATGTTCTTTTAAAATCCCAGAAAATAGAACTTGAGAACACTTTAAAAACTTTGGAAACCACACAGGCCCAGTTGGTTCATTCCGAAAAAATGGCTTCTCTTGGTGAGCTTACTGCAGGTATTGCGCATGAAATTCAAAATCCTTTGAATTTTGTGAATAACTTCTCTGACGTAAATAGGGAATTGATTGATGAAATGGAACAGGAAATTGATAGTGGAAATATGAGCGAGGCAAAATCAATTGCAAAAAACATTCAGGAGAACGAAGAAAAAATAAATCAACATGGCAAACGTGCTGATGCGATTGTGAAAGCTATGCTGCAGCATT
Organism: Puia sp.; assembly: GCA_035483495.1. Classification (GTDB taxonomy): domain Bacteria; phylum Bacteroidota; class Bacteroidia; order Chitinophagales; family Chitinophagaceae; genus Puia. The sequence continues at coordinate 3,458 of DATHPV010000456.1, read as the reverse complement.
CCAGGTCGGGTTCCGGTGTAAAGGAATCATCTGGTATAAATACCCTGGTAGATGAATACCTCAGACTTTCTTATCAGGGTCTTCGTGCAAAGGATAAATCATTTAATGCAATATTGAAAACAGATTATGATCAGGCGGTTGGGAGTATCATTATTATACCCCAGGATATCGGAAGAGTATTTTTGAACTTATATAACAATGCTTTTTATGCCGTTTCAGAAAAGAAGAAGTTACTCAGTAATAATTACGAGCCCGTGGTTTCTGTCAGTACGAAGAAATTAACAGGTGAAGTGGAAATCAGGGTGAAAGATAACGGCAATGGCATACCCCCCAAATTAATGGGCAAGATATTTCAACCTTTCTTTACAACTAAACCTGCAGGTCAGGGAACAGGCCTTGGATTATCCCTGAGCTATGATATTATTAAAGCTCATGGGGGTGAGATAAAAGTAAAGACTGAGGAAGGAGTATTTACTGAATTTGTAATTCAATTACCTCTGGTATAGAAAATAAGAAAGTGTCAGATGGTACCTTTTTTGGCGTAAGGGTTAAAATAATTTTCATGTGGTTGTTGAATGTATGACCTATTTCAGTATTAGTACTCCGGTAACGATAGTTGTATCCCCTGCATCTTCAATGGTAATGTTATTAAAAGTGGCTCGCATTTTCCCGTCGTTGAAAGTAACACTTACTGTTTCCCCTGATTTTCCTGTTGAATTATATTGATAACTCGAATTATTATTTCCAACAATGATGGCACAATCGGATTTACTATTCCCGTAACCCAATTTGTCAAATGTTGTCAAATTAAATACACCATTTATAGTAGGATGTGAATTGAAATAAATATTAATATAGTTTCCCTTGGCGTCGGTACCACCCAAAAGTGCCAAATTCGAATTCGAATCATAATAATCTGTATTTACCGCCGTGTAAGTGGTACCTTTTAAAGCCCATGTTGTGGAACTGCCGTTAACATTGCTCTTGCTGCATCCGAAAAACAGGATAACAACAGTTATCACCAATAATAAATATTTCTTCTTCATTTTATGTGGAAGTTCAAAAGGGTTAAGACTTTAAACTAATAAATATATACGGTATTTCTAAATCAGATTCATCTTATGAAAGAGTAATTGATTTAAAACAATTAACGCCTAAAATGGATTTTTAGCGCGTTCACGTCTTTCTTTTAAATTGCCTTTCACAATAGTTGCAAAATGCAAGCTTTTACGTGTATGCTTATTGTCGGGAGATCTATCGTTTCAATGAAGTAAAAACATCCTTGAAGTCGTTCCATGTCATTCCCATTGGAAAGAAGAGCCGCATAATGATAAGAAACTTTTTCATTTTAATGCATATTTACATACCGCCTGACCATCAGCCAGAATTTTCTTCTAAAATCTTTGAGTGATAATATCATAGAAAATAATTCTTTATAAAGTTAATTAATTTATTTGGCAGTTTTTAACCATTCCTCAAGCTTTGTATGGTGTTGTCTTCAAGGTCCTTTGTACAACGCGAAAATTAAACAACCACCATGAAACTTTTTTATTCCTTTTTATCCCTGATATTTTGCTGTTGCTCTTTTGAATTATCTGCACAATCAGTACAGGATAAGGTAAAACAATTTGTAAAATCGAATGAAGACAGCATCATAAATGAATATATCCGTTTTCTTTCTATACCTGACGTTTCAGCCGACACCACTGATATTCCTTTTAACGTGGCATTCATACAAGAGATGATGCAGTTAAGAGGTATACCCAGTGAGCAGTTACACGGAAGAACAGCCGGTGTAAATCCAGCAGTTTATGGAGAAATAAAAGTTCCTGGTGCAAAAAGAACCATCGGTCTTTATGCGCATTATGATGGACAGCCGGTAAATCCAAAGCAATGGGCAGGCGGCATGGAACCTTTCAAGCCGGTATTTATTACAAACTCTCTTGAACATGGTGGGACCATAGTAGCTCATAGCCCTGGTCAGCCAATAAATCCGGAATGGCGTATCACGGGCAGGGCGAGTGCAGATGACAAGGCCGGCGTAATGATGATCCTGAATGCTTACGATGCGCTGGTCAGATCAGGCGTAACGCTGAAGGATAATATTAAATTTCTTTTTGAAGGGGAAGAAGAAGTGGGCTCACCACATCTCGATGAAATATTTCAAAACAATAAAGAAAAACTACAGGCCGATATATGGATAATCGTTGATGGAGCAAGACGGGTAACGGGTGAAAACCTGGTAGTATTTGGCGTGCGCGGTGACGTGAATATGGACCTTACCGTATATGGGGCAAAACGTCCTTTGCACAGTGGTGGTTTTGGTAACTGGGCACCCAATCCTGCTATGCGACTTGTTCAGTTATTGGCCGGTATGAAGGATGAAAAGGGCAAAGTATTGATCAAAGGTTTTTATGACGATGTAATCCCTCTTAATACGGAAGAAAAGAAAGCCATTGCTGCTATTTCTGATGTCACGCCCACACTAAAAAAGGAATTAGGTGTTGCAGAACCGGATGGAGACGGAGTATCCTATCTAGAGTTGCTGAGTTTGCCTTCATTAAATATCAATGGTATACAAAGTGCAAATGCGGGCAAACTTGCGGCCAATATCATTCCTGCAACAGCGGAAGCCACTCTCGACCTTAGGCTGGTGCCCGGAAATGATGTTATCCGCCAGGTGCAAAAAATAAAAGATTATATTCAGTCGAAAGATTATCATATCATTGATCATGATCCGACTGATGAAGAAAGATCACAATACGGACGGCTGATAAAGATTACTACGGATAAAGGATATAATGCGCAACGCACACCAATGAATCTGCCGATTGCGCAAAACGTTATCAGGGCTGTGCAATCCACGATCAGCTATCCTGTGGTTTTAATACCTTCTTCCGGCGGCAGCCTGCCATTATTCATGTTTGAGAAATACCTGGATGCAAAAGTCGTTTCAGTGCCGTTGGTGAATTACGATAACAATCAGCATGCTGAAAACGAAAATGTAAAAGTTCAATATTTATTAGAGGGTATCAGCACAGTTGCGGCCATTATGCTAATGGAATAACGAATGATGCCTCAACAATCAACCTACACTTGCTCATTAAAAAGTTAGCAAATCAGCATAACTTTAAATGAGTAAGTATGACTTTTCACAAACACCTTATTACAGCCTCGCTGGCAGCGTATTTTTCTATAACGCAGGCCGTTGCACAAATAAATAATACTGAACCTATATTTTACCCGATCACGGAACAAAATGGCTTGAGCGATGATGTCGTTACCTGTTTTTTCCAGGACAGCAGAAATTTTATGTGGATAGGTACCCAGGACGGGTTGAATATATATGACGGATCAGTATTTAAAATTTATCGGGCTTCAAACAATAAATCCCGCGATGAACTGGCTGATAATTTAATAAATACGGTGGCAGAAGATGCGCATAAGCATATTTGGAT
>DATHPV010000455.1:0-6506 GCA_035483495.1 Puia sp. | reverse complement strand
ATTGTTTGGACAGATGCTCAACTTTAATAATTTTTTCGGTCATTTTCTATTAAGAAATCTTTACACAGTGTCCATGAAACTCTTCTCTACTTTATTAAAAATCAATACGCCTGAAATAAGTACAACGAACATGAATCCTACGCTATAGACTATCGTATACAAATTGAAGGTACCTTTTCCAAAAAGGCAAAACCGGAATGCTTCTACAACGGGTGTCAATGGATTCCATTCAATAAGATAACGGTACTTTTTACCCTGCAGGAACGACAATGGATAAGCAATGGGCGTGGCATACATGGCTAACTGAATAGCAAATGTGAGCAGTATGGAAAGATCTCTATATTTGGTTGTGAGAGATGAAATGATAATTCCAAGTCCCAAACTTATTCCGGCAATAATCAGTAAAAGAACAGGAATGAAAAACCAGTTGACTGTGAATGCAGTAGTATAATGATGGAAATCAAACCAGAAAATAACTAAAAGCAATAAACCGAATTGTATTCCGAGTTTAACAATATTTGATAAGATGATAGATAGTGGTAAGACGAGTCTTGGGAAATATACTTTTCCGAAAATGCCTGCATTGAGAATAAAAGTATTTGAAGTGGAAATCAGACAGGTCGAAAAATAATTCCATAACGTTATCCCGCTCATGTAAAATAGAATAGGTTGAATCCCGTCCGTTGGAATATTAGCTATTTTACCGAAAACCAGCAGGAACATGATGGTAGTAAATACAGGTTGTATTACATGCCATAACGGGCCTAATACCGTTTGTTTATACTGGGCAATAAAGTCCCTTCTAACAAAAAGCCACAACAGATCGCGGTATTTCCATACCTGATCCAATTGCAGATCAAACAATCGCGTTTTAGGAGAGATTACCTCTGTCCAGCCTTCTTTTTCTTCCTGTAAATTCACTGATACTGAAAAGAATTATTGAGCAAACAGATTTTATCCAAACCATTTGCCCCACCAGCGGCCAACCTGTTTATGAATGGGAAGCATTTTCTTTTTGGCAGGTTTTTCAAAATACCCTGATTCAATACCATATCCATAACCGCCATAATATCCATAGCCGCCATAGTATCCGCTGTAATAACCACCTTCCAGTTTCACGTCATTTAATATGAGGCTGAGACCCGGAAGTTTTTTATCCTGGTAGAGATCTTCCACCAGTCTCAAAATTTTACGATAGGTATGACCCATTCTGATTACAAACAAAGTGCAGTCTGCATATTTACCCAATGAAATGGCATCACTCACCAGGCCAACAGGAGCCGTATCCATAATAATTACTTCGAAATTTTCCCTGGCTTCCGCCATCAGATCATCCAGTTTTGGATCGAGTAATAGTTCTGCCGGATTGGGTGGAATGGGGCCGCATGGAATAACATATAGTGAATCAAAACCTGGAACCTGCATAACAATATCGCTGAACTTCGCACGGCCGATAATATAATTCGTAATCCCCATTTTCCGTTTCATACCCAGCGCTTCCATTACCTTGGGTTTGCGGATATCAAATTCCATGATAACCACTTTTTTTCCGCTCAGTGCCAGCACCGATCCCATATTGATACTTACAAAAGACTTGCCTTCGCCGCTGAATGAAGAAGTGACCAGAATGGAAGGATTCTCTTTTTTAACCGTCATGTACTTGAGGTTACTTCGGAGGATCCGGAATTGTTCAGCTACGAAACGTCTGCTGTTTCTTAATACAACCAGGGAAGATTCATCATCCGAGTGCCCTATTTCTCCAAGTATGGGAGCATGGGTGCGTTTTTCAACATCTATCCGGTTATTTACTTTGTCTCTCAATAATTCCTTGAGTGCAATCACTCCGATCGGGATCAGTAAACCGAAGATCAGGTACGAGCTATAGATTTTATTTTTTTCCGGACTGATCGGATTGCTGGTTGCCAGCGCGGGTTCAACGACTGTTGAATTTGAAACGGTAGATGCAGAGGATATGGAAGTCTCCAGTTTCTTCTGAAGAAGAAATGAATATAATTCTTCCAGTATTTTTTGTCTTCTTGCTACATTGCCCAGCTGCAGCGTTTTGCCGGGCATGGATCGCAGTTTGCCAATCACGCTTTCATTTTGCTGAATCATTTTATTGCGTGCGATTGCATATCCATTCTTGATATTATTCAGTGCTTCAGACATATCCCTTCTGATTTTCTCCAGGGTTCCGTCGAAGGATTGTATTAAAGGATTATTGGGAGTGGTCGTTTTTAAGTTATTGTCCCTTTCCAGCTGCAACATGTTATACTCACTGATTCTGGCTGCCAGTGCAGCGTCTTCAATTCCCATGTTTACAGGAACGGTTTCATGAATGTTTTTCCGGTCGTTAATATAGTTTTGAAGATAGTTGGCTACGGCTATTTTCACATCCATCGCATCGATACTCGTCTGCCCTGTTTCGGCATTTGTTAAATAGGATTTGGATTGTTCTTCCACGTCGAATACATCATTATTTACCCGGAAACTTTTTACATTCCCTTCCAGGTTGCCGAGTTGCGCTTCCAAAGTATCCAGGTTTCTCTTAATGAAATTGAGACTGTTGGTGGAAATCTTGTTTTTGTCTTCTATGTTGAGTGAGTCGTACACTTTCATCAGGGCATTCAAAAAATCTGTGCCCAGTTCAGGACTCTCGGAGCGAAATGAAAGATCCAGTATGGTTGACTGGTCACCGGCCTGACTGATCTTAACGGCACCCAGATATTCATTGGCTACAGCCGCCGCTGATTTGTGGGAACAGTAAAACGACGCGCTTGCAAAACTTTTCAGGTTTATGGCCGTATTCCGGATCAACACAATCTTATTTCCGGATTGATCCAGCAGTTCTCCGAAATTATGTGTCACCGTTTCTTTGCCGAATTTGAACTGCTGATCATTCAGAATGTTTATCTGAAATCCAAAGTCTCCACCTCTTACACTGTTCTCAATTATTTCCATGTTGAATGGAGACTCAGGATACAATAAGCTTGTTCTCACTTTCCCGATATTATAATAACGGGTTGTAAGATGTATATTATTCACGACCCTTTGCAGAACGGGTCGGGAAGTCAATATCTGAATTTCATTGCTGAGGTTTTCTGTGCCGGGTGTCATCAGCAGGGCGTCAAACCTGTCACCCTTGCCTCCGGAAGATTCCTGATTTTTTATCAGCATGGAGGAATTAACCAGATAGATGGGTGTGGAATACCGGATTTTCAACCACGAAAGAACCAACGCCAATGATCCGCAAATGATAACCCAGGGAATGAACTTAAGGTTTTTAAGAACGAATTCCCTTGGCCCGAGTTTCCAGGAAATATCGTTGGAATTCGGTTCCGGATGATTCAGGCCATTTGAAGCTTCAGGCATATATGTTTATTATCCTCAATTATGAAAAATACTGTACAAAACCGTAAAAGTAGAAATAACAGCAAGTCCTATTGTTATATTACGGGCTGTAACAACATCTGACGCTGCAGCTTTTTTCTTGGTTGGCTCAACAATTACAATATCATTTTGCTGCAAATAGAAATAGGGAGAAGCCATCACGTTTGGATTTCTGAGATCCAGTCTTGCGAACTCCCTTATATTATTGTTTTCCCTTATGATGAATACACTGTCCCTCCTTGCATAAGGAGTGAGATCTCCGGCCATGGCAATCGCTTCCAGAATATTTACGCGTTCTCCGGGTATGGAAACAATTCCCGGACGACCTACTTCACCCATCATCGTAAACTTATAATTCAAAAACCGAATGCTGTAATACGGATTTTTGAGAAAGGGGTCCAGTCTTGCATCCAGGGTATCCTTCAATGCTGCTTTTGTTAATCCTTCTACTTTTATTTTACCCAGGCCCTGAAAAACAATATCTCCATTCACATCCACCTGATATCCCGGAGCAGCGGGTCCTGATCCATTAATTGTCGCGCCGGTAGATGAGCCTGCCGAAGTTGATGTTGTTATCAGGGACTGATTGTAAATCTTGGTTGCTTCAGGGTTATCGCTGAATACGATGATACTTAATATATCGCCCTTCCTGATAATAGGTTCTACAGGATTTATAACGCTCAGTTTCGCGGTATCAAATTTTCCTTCCAGCAGTATCAGATTCTTTGTGGTTCCACATGAACTCAAACTGTGCATGATCCACAAACCTGCTACTACAAACAGAAAATTTCTTATCAAAGGGAAACGATGCATGTTTAGGGTGTAAGGGTTGACAAATTCTTTTTATCGATTGATGCGACCAGGGTATAACCAATACTCTCAATAACGACCTTCACTTTATTTCCTTCTATCTTGATTATTTTGGCTTCATGATCCATAAATAATCCCTGGCGAATGGTTACTCTTCCGTCTTCTTTCAATTCAATCGGTTCAGTAAATACATTTTCGTACTCATTCAAAAATTTCCGGATGGTCTCAATTTCTTTCACCGGTATGATCGCCGGTTTGCCCTGCCAGTAAACAAAGTTCATCACTCCCGCGGTCATCCGCACTTTTGTTTGGTCTTCCGCAGTCACTTTAGCAAAAACATAAGATTTAAACAGCGGTTCTTCCACTATTTTCATCCGGTCACTCCATTTTTTCCTCACCTTATTCAGAGGGCAGTAGGATTCGATTTTCTTTTCAGAGAGTAAGGAATGCACTTTTTTCTCCCAGCGGGGCTTCGTATAAATTGCGTACCAATGGGATATTAACGCTGACAAGATAAATTCATTTTAGATAAATACAGAAATCTGGATTCAGAGCAGAGCTTCGCCATCTCAGTCACATGCAGTTTTTGTAACCGGTTAATTTTCAGAATAATATTCTTTCGCTCCCCACTACTACAAATCCTGTTCCCACCCCAAAATGCAAAGGGCGCAGGCAGCCACTTAATGATGACTTTCTGCACCCTCCCAAATATTTTCCAACTCCAGATATATAAAATACGCCAGACTATGAATCACAGGATTGATCAATTAAACGCAAGTTAATCTTAGTACATTGAATTTCATCTTATTATCTGGAATGCCCAACCACATTCAATGTAAAAAGGCGCGTTTGCAAATATAGTTGATTTTAAGTCTAACAAATTTCGATTAATCTATATAAGAATGGTGATTTTATAGTAGAAATACGGAGATAACAGTCTGAATATCATAGATTATGAGGAAAATCAGGCTCAGAACAAACTGCCCTGTGCCCCCGGTCTCTTAAAAAGACTGCAATCCAGCTCCCATCTTTCCGCGTTAAGCCCATAGATTTTCCCATACTTTTTGTACTGCTGGTTCACGAGATCTGCGATATTTCCTTCTCCGCGCATCCTCACTCCCCAACGCGAATCGTTCACTTTTCCTTCATGTGAATTTTCGATCATATGCCAGACCTTATCGGCACGGTCGGGATAATTTTTCAGCAGCCAGTCGCGGAACATTATCTTGATGGCGCCATTCAGGCGAATAAAAGTATAGGCGGAAAAACTGGCACCGTTTTCACTGGCTTCTTTCATGATGCGCTGCATTTCATGTTCGTTCAATCCGGGTATCATCGGCCCGAGCATTACACCGGCTCTCACACCAGCCTGACTCAATTCACGAATGGTTCTCAACCGCTGTTTGGCAGTTGTTGTTCTTGGTTCCATTTTCTGGCGAAGGTCTTCATCAAAGGAAGTGATTGAAACGAGTATTGAGACGAGATTTTTCTTTGCCATTTCCTGCAGCAGATCTTTATCACGCAACATGCCTGCATTTTTTGTGATCATTCCAACAGGCTGGTTGAATTCATTACACACTTCCAATAATCCTCTGGTGAGTTTATATTTTTTTTCCGCGGGCTGATAACAATCCGTGTTGCCGCTTATTGAAATGGGAAGGCATTCCCATTTGGGATTCATCAGAAATTTCCGGAGAAGTTTCGCCGCATTTTTTTTCACGATGATCTTCGATTCGAAATCCGTGCCTGCGCTGTAACCCCAGTATTCATGCGTGTTTCGGGCATAACAGTAAATACATCCGTGTTCACAACCCGCGTAGGGATTCATACTGTACCACATGCCAACGTCGGGACTGTCGACTTTATTTACAATCGATTTTGCTTCCTGTTCTATGTATTGCGTCGGCGCGTTCGACTCCGTCCAGTCGTCGATCGATTCCACATTTTCTCTTGTGTTCTCGTTGCGCAGAAATTTATTGCGCGTGTTGATCTGCGCGCCGCGGCCTTTTTTGTAATCGTCCATTTTGTTTTTTTTCGTTGACGGATGACGGTTGACGGATGACGGTTGACGGATGATCCCGCACGTGCGGGAACGGATGACGGAAAATAATTTGCTGGTAAATAGTCATATATCTGCGGGATCAACCGTTCCCGCACGTGCGGGATCAACCGTCAACCAAATAGTTCTCCTTGTTTAACAGCGACTGGTAAATTTTGAAAAGCAAGTCCTTCTACGATCTGCCATGCTTTTTCACCAGTGCGACGTTTGAGCAACAACATATTTTCCGCAATAAATCGTGCGGTGA
>DATHPV010000454.1:0-4047 GCA_035483495.1 Puia sp. | reverse complement strand
TCACACGTGATGTAAGCGGCGAGGGTGTTCAGCAGGGATTACTTAAACTGCTGGAAGGAACAGATGTGCTGGTGCCACCACAGGGAGGACGCAAACATCCGGAACAGAAACTTATAAAAATAAATACGCAGAATATTTTATTTGTGTGTGGAGGCGCATTCGACGGTGTAGATAAAATCATCGCACGCAGAATCAATACCAACGCAATTGGTTTTAACGTGAACAAAGAGCAACAGGAATTCACACGAAAAAATTTACTGCAACACGTGAATGCTCCTGATTTGAAATCGTTCGGACTTATTCCGGAACTATTGGGACGTTTACCTATTGTTACTCATTTAAATCCGCTTGACAGTATTTCTCTTCGTTCTATTCTTACAGAACCGAAGAATTCTCTGATCAGACAGTACAAAAGATTATTTGAACTGGAGGGCATTCAATTGACCATAGACGACGATGTGCTGGATTTTATGGTTACGAAAGCGGTTGAATATAAACTCGGTGCACGCGGCTTGCGCAGTATATGTGAAAGTATTCTCACCGATGCCATGTTCGAACTTCCATCTTCAAAAGAAAACAAGTTTCATTTGGATCTGGAGTATGCCCGCAAGAAATTTGATACCAGCAAGATGAGTCTTTTGAAAGTAGCCTAGGAAGCTCAACGCTTAAAGCCTAACGTATAACGCAAATCAAAGAATATTATCAAGTTAGATATGAAAGAGCTTCTCGATAAATTAAAAGCAGAAGGACTAACAGAAGCGCAGGCTATCAAGGCAGTTGAGATCATGAAGAATTTCGCCAAATCAAAATTCCCCTTATTTGGTGGCGCGATAGATAAAATTTTTGACAAATACAGCAAGCAGTCAGAAGAAGATTTTATGCCTTGATAGGCCTGACTGTCGGCAGACAGGCTTAAGGCACAAAGCTGAAAGCCTAAAGCTTTTCTCTAATTTCACCTTCCTCAAATTCATTTCGGTCAACCGTCAACCGTTCCCGCACATGCGGGATCAACCGTCCCCGCACGTGCGGGATCAACCATTCAACACCTCGCGGGCGATAACAATTTTCTGAATCTCTGAAGTGCCTTCACCAATCGTGCAGAGTTTGCTGTCACGGTAAAATTTTTCAACCGGAAAATCTTTGGTATAGCCGTACCCGCCAAATATTTGCACGGCTTCAGTGGCGGTTTTCACAGCAACTTCACTGGAATAGTATTTGGCCATAGCGGATTCTTTTGTCATCGGCAAGCCATTGTTTTTTCGATAGCCTGCCTGTAGAGTAAGCAAATCAGCCGCCATTATTTCAGTAGCCATATCGGCCAGCTTAAATGAGATAGCCTGGAAAGATGAAATCGGCTTATCAAACTGATGCCTTTCTTTGGAATATTTCACAGCTGCTTCATATGCACCTTTTGCAATTCCCACCCCCAGCGCGGCGATCGAAATTCTTCCACCATCCAGCACTTTTAAAGATTGCCTGAATCCATCACCAACATTACCCAGACGAAAACTATCCGGAATTCTGCAATTATCGAAAATCATCTCGGCGGTTTCGCTGGCACGCATTCCCAGTTTATTTTCTTTCTTGCCACCCGAGAATCCGGAAGTGCCTCTTGGAACTACAAACGCTGTAGCATTATTCTTCTCTCTTGGATTTCCGGTACGTGCGACGACCACGGTAATGTTGCTGCTAATTCCATGAGTGATCCAGTTCTTTGTTCCGTTAAGTATCCATTCGTCGCCCTTCCTTATGGCCGTGCATTGCATATTGGCGGCGTCACTGCCTGTATTGGCTTCTGTAAGCCCCCAGGAACCTATCCATTCTCCTGAAGCTAATTTAGGCAGGTATTCTTTTTTCTGCTCCTCATTTCCAAAAGCCAGAATATGTCCTGTACATAAAGAATTATGGGCAGCCAGGCTCAGTCCTATTGATCCGCATACTTTAGCTATCTCTTCGATGATCAGGATGTATTCTATATACCCCATTCCCGCACCTCCATATTCCTCTGGCACCACTACACCCATCAGGCCAAGTTTGCCCATGGCACGCATTACTTCAATAGGAAAATGCTGGGCTTCATCCCATTCCATTACAAAAGGCCTGATATGCTGGTGTGCAAAATCTCTTGCCGTAGCTGCCACCTGCAACGACAATTCATCTAACTCAAAATCCATATGATAGGTTGTAAAAATAAAAGAGGGCAACAACCAGGGGTTGCTGCCCTAACAGCAAACAATCGTTCAAATTGTTAAACCAAGGTTCGTTAAACCACAACTAAGTTACGAAGTTTTTCGAAAATATACTAACGTTCGTTAGTTTTTTTTGGGGGTTTGGCAGAACGATATTCTTGCATTGACAGATAGGAAATTTTGTAAAACCATTTGCTCTTTACATTATAAATCGCAGCCTATCGGGGACATTTAAAAGTTGATGTTATTTGAAATAACCGGAAGGAAAGAATACAGCTCCGGTAGAAGAATCTGTGACTTCAACTCCCTCCATTTCGACGATCGCACTTACAATCAGGTGCCTTGAAACATCAGGTAAAAGTTCGTCAAGACTCTCAATGGTGATCGTATATCCTGGTTCCGAATATTCATATCCAACTGAGCTTTTTATTGCAATAATAATTTGTTCCGTTACTTCCACTTTGCTTCTATTTTTGTTTCGAGCGCTTTTTTTGACTTGGTCCCTCCTGATAATAAATGACCAATAAGGTTCACATCTGAGTTCAAAACAAAATTAACGTTTTCGTATCTTCATTATAACATTCTCAATCTGACTGTTTGAATATGTCAGCAAAGAATCAAAAAGAAAATAAAGTCTTTTGAAATGGGATATTTTGAAATAGATCTTCCTGAAAATAAAAAAGGAGAAGTTCGCTGGGGCATTTTACGGAAAATGCGGCTTTCTTTTTTTCGCAAACAAGAACCTGATTCAAAAAAAAGATATATCGTATATGTCACTGACGCGGAGTCCAAGAGGGAATATCGATTGTTTAAATCCCGGGATGGTGAATGGTCAAGAGATCCCGATGGCAAAGTCAAATTGGAAGATGATAATGAAATATCAATTAAGAATGCAATTGTTGAAAAAGAATCGGGTATACTATAAAGACATTAACGGACTTTATCCACTCCCACTTCCAAATAGGGCCTTAATCTTCTGAATTTTCCTGAATCTACCTGGGCGAGTTGAATTAATTCTTCGACAGACTGGAAGCCGCCATGCTGCAGACGGTATGCAATGATACCATTTGCAATCTGCCATCGGATATACGGATGGGATTGGAGAATTTCTTTGCTGGAAGTATTCAAATCAATTCGTTTCAAATTGAAAATTCCCAATTGCAGATACGGTTTTATTTTTTGAAAACTTGAATCCGGCAGTCCAAATGTTTCGCCAACCTGCTCAACACTATAAAATCCTCCAAGACTTTCTCTGTAACGAACTATCCTGCTGGCGAGTTTAGCTCCGATGCCCGGGAACTGCAACCATCTCTCAGAATCTGCCTGATTAATATCCGTAAATGCATATTTCTTCGTCGGATACAAAAGACTTCTGTAATTCGCCCCGGAAGAAGAATCTGTTTTTGAATAAAGCGATCGTGTGAGAGATTTCAAAGGAATCATTTGAACCTGACCAATACGCTGTTCGGATTTAGAAATTCGAACAAAAGGAAAAAGTCTTTCATAGTCCGAACGATGAAGGCCATAAAATCTTTTGAGATCTTCCGGCCTTTCGAAATGTCCACCCTTCCCGATATAGTTTAAAATAGTGTGTGTAAGGCGGTCTGACAACCCAAGCTTGTGCCAGCCAGTTGCATTTAAATTATTAGGGTCAAAATAAAACAGACTGGCCGGAACTGTTCTATTCTTTTCCGTCTCCGTTTCTCCTGATCCTGAGTGATCGTAATCGGTATTGCGATTATACTTAACTGCATCTGAAGAGCTGCCGGTTTCCCTGGATTCAAATTTCTGAATTCCCTCCTTCATTTTTTCTGTAGCCGAAATATCGGGTTTACCAATCGGTGGCCTGAAAAAATAG
>DATHPV010000453.1:0-3241 GCA_035483495.1 Puia sp. | reverse complement strand
CTGCACATCCCGAAGTTCAAATGGCTCCGACAAAACCTGCACCGGGAATTTTTCTGATAGGTTTAAACGAATATATGGATGTCTGGAATCTGCATCATTATGTGTGGCTTAGTAATTTCCAACCCATCGGACAGGTGGCTTATAATGGACTGTTGATCAGAGTTACTGAAGATGACCTGAAAATGATTTCCGATCCAAAACCCAAAGGGTCACCCGTTCATTAAGAGTATAAGGTCAAATCCTTTTTTCCGAAGAAATTAAGAATGGGACTATTTCGAAACAGCCGTTGATTTAGGGTATTTATAGATCACCTTTCTTAGATCTCTTTTTAAACGTAGAATGAGTTTTCTGAAGATGCTTTGTTGCAGTCTTAATTCAACCTTAACAAAAGTGTTTTTCTTTTTTACAATTATAAACTGGTAATCATTTCTTACCCATATGCTATAGGTCTCGAAATAATTTATTTCCAGGTTGTTAATATCCAATACCTGAGAAAGTTTATTAAGATAAACAGGGTTATCAATTTCCTGCAGGTTTTCGGGGCTGTTATTTCGATGAAACAAAATATAATTTGGATTTGGCAGATTAATTAATAACAGAGAATCCTGATCCATCCATTTTTCGATCTTGCTAAAAATCGTGGCATGAACTTCTTCCGGGATGTGCTCCAGGACATCAAACAACAGAATTTTATCAAAAATTAAATTTTCCGGTTCAAAGTCTAAAATATCTGATGATTGGAAAGATGTGTTTTCCCCTTGCAAATTTCTTTTTGCATGTTCAATGGATTTTGGGCTGATGTCCACCGCTTCGATTTTTCCTTTTTTAATCTTTTGACTTAGTAAGTACGTTAGTGTTCCAATTCCACATCCTATTTCTAAAATATTTTCATTAGGGGACACACCCAACCTGCAAATTCTTTTATAAAGACCAAAAATCCGGTCGTTTATGCCAGACTTAATTTGATAAGAAATGAAGTTGTCATAAAATTCAGATGAACCCATAAACCCAAACTTAATAAAATTAAACTGATGAGAAACAGAATGCTTCCGCAACAACCGGATAAGTTTTTCGCTTTCGGTTATCGGAGAAGTGGTATGTTTGAATGTTGTCATCAATATTTCATGACTCAAATTCAGAAATTTCTTTCTGGCCGGCTTGCAGGTATATTCTGTGTAATGTTTTCTATTCTGGCCATTAACAGCATTCAGTTAACCACGGTCAACCTGGGATGGGATAATTCGTTTTCGATTGCCGCTGCTAAAAGTATTTCTGAAGGTCATGGATTTAGTATCAAACTTGCGTCTTCCCGGGATATTTCTAAAACTTATTATGAACCACTGATCAAATGGCCGCCAGGATATTCCCTTTTACTGGTGCTGGTTCACGCAACAGGTTTATTTGACTGGATCTTGTCCGCTTTTCTGCTAAATGCTGCAGGATTAACACTGCTGGTGTTGCTTTTCAAAAGATTGTTGGTGCAACTGGAATATCCACTATGGATCATTCATCCAGCTGTTTTATATTTTGGATTTGTATTTCATTTTTATACCGGGATCTATTTTACGGACATTTTCGCGCTGTTATTCTTTATGACGGGCTGCAGTTTGTTATTGCAGTATGTGAAAAGAGGACAAAAGGCTTTTTATCTTATAGTCCTTTCCGCTGTATGCTTTGCATTTTCCGCCTGGCAGAAATATTTATATTTTGGTTTGGCCTTTATTCCATTCATTTCATTTTTTTTCTTCGGGTGGAGAAAAAACTTAAAGAAAATACGGCTGGCCTCAGGAGTTGGAATATTGGTAACTGGTTTTTTGATCACATTACTTATTTATTTTCAGTTTCGAAACGCAGGTCAGATACTATATATCAAGCCATCTTCCAGAACCGGATTTTTTCCATTTCAGGTATTGCAAATGGCGCCTATAGTTCCAGGAACCTTCCTAAATCTCGATTTCGTAAATATGCAGATTTCTGGTCATTTGCCTGTTAGTTATCAAAACATGTACACGCTGTGGTCGGTGGCCAATTTTATCTGTCTGGTTTTTCTGGTTTACGTCAACTGGCCGGTTATCAGAGATCCCCAGTTTTTTAAAAAGGATTTTTGGAACTTCTATAAAAAGATGAGTTTATGGACGAGTGTGTACCTTTTTATTTTTTTAATCGCTTTGACTGTTCACTATAACAGTCATTACGAAGACATGAAGAATCCCTGGGTATTTGTGGGCATTCCGCGTTATTTTGCTCCTTTTTGTTTTTTGCTTTTTCCGTTTTTTGCTTTCTTATTTCTGAAGCCGAATTTATTCCCCAATAAATTTTCATTCTATTTATTCCGTGTACTGATCCTTTGCATAATGGCTGAAGAAATAAGTCATGGGGCATATTTTATTATCAAACAAATTTTTGTGCACAAGGAATTTGGCATTCAGCGCCACGCAGATCAAGTCGAATTACATTCCTACAATCTGGTAAAATCTAAGCTAGCAAAAAACGAAATCGTTGTATGTGCAGGTATACCTGAAATATCCAATTTCAGCAGTCTTACCGGAACATCATCTATTATGGATCCTCAGGTTTTTAAAAAGCCAATCTATAGTTCAAAAGATGTGCTGATCATTACCACTTTGGATTCATTTTCTGCCAGCAAGATGCCAGTCGAATTTTTTAAAATGGATACACGATTGGTCGAACAGGAAAACGGGTATTCTTATTACTTCACAAGAATACGGGCCAATAACCCATAATAAACCAGAATAACCAACAGAATAAGAGCTTTCACCAGGTTGAGATAGTCGTTTCAAACTGCAGGTGTAAGAAGATGGAATTCAGATGATGTGAGTTTTGGAACCCAATTAAACTGCTGACGAGCAGTTCATTAAACAAAAAAGATCCCTTACAGGATCTCTTTCAGTATCGAGGAGCAGACTTGAACTGCCGACCTTCGGGTTATGAATCCGATGCTCTAACCAGCTGAGCTACCTCGACGGGGCTGCAAAAGTAATTATTTTTTGGCTTGAATCCATGCGTTTTAGGCTTAAAGCTAAACGCTTAACGCGGAATGCCCTTACCCATAACCCATAACCCATAACTAATTAACGTTTCGTCGAAACAGCCAGTCCCGGACTAATATGTTTTATCATTTCTGCCGTCATGTTTTTCAGACTGAAAGCAGGCTTCCATCCCCAGTCTTTTCTGGCGACTTTGTCGTCGATGGATTCGGGCCAGGAATCGGCGATCGCCT
>DATHPV010000452.1:0-9389 GCA_035483495.1 Puia sp. | reverse complement strand
CGCCAAAAAAAGGAATTGGTTTTACTCCACCGATCCCAACCTCTCCTGCTCCCGAAAGCGGCGGTGACGGCGGTGCCTTATAACTGGAAAATGCTGGAAATATGGGGAATGAGCAAAATTCTGAGCAGCTAAAAGAAATATTAGAGCAGCAAAAGGAATTGCAGCTTCAGTCATTTAAACAATCGACTGACAAAATTATTATTGAAAAAATAGCTGAGTATAAACAAAAACAGGACGAAGCACCCAAATCTGAAAAGCAAAAGAAGGGTAAAACCCTGAACGATTTCCTGGATTTCACCAATGCGTATACTTCCAATGCCAGTACGGTAAACCGGAGTCTGGCTTTAGGAGGGATCGCCATCATCTGGATATTCAAAAGACCGGATCCCGCTCATCCTATTATAAAAGGACTACTCGATATTCCGCTCCTACTGCTCGCTGCTTCTCTTGCGTTGGATCTGTTGCAGTATTTTTTCGGAGCCGTAGCCTGGAAAATATTTTACGAAAGAAAATACTGGATCTGGAAAAAGAAGAAAAGTTTTGAAAGTTCATACGCTAGTGATATCACGGCTCCCAATTTTATTTCTGTACCAATTTATATTTTATGGCTTCTGAAGATTGTGTCCATGATGGTCGCTTACTACTTTCTAATCGTTTACGTCACTAAGGAACTATAGCCAAAATAGGTGTTTTATGTATGAAAAGCGCACTTGAATACTTAATTGGCGAAAGGATTGTTGATCTATCAACCGGGATAAGTTCAGTTTATCCTTTAGATAATACCACGGGTGATCCTGTTTACACTTCGATGATGGTATATACGCGGATTGACTTTAAGAATTATAATCTTAGCATTTTTAATAATCATGAGATCATTGGTCCAAATAATAATTCCCCGATAAATATGACCGGAGAAAAAGTAATTTCAGTTGAAGAAAATGAAAATGAAGCAATAATTCTTCTCGAAAAAAATGATGTGATAAAAATAGATCTTCGGGATAGTGCATACAACGATCCGGAAGCCATGTGTCTTTATGGTCCCAATAACCTGTGTGTAGTTTGGAATTAATGTCCAAAATCTTCAGAATGCTGAAGGAAAACAATGATATTGAATCGGAGGATCAGTATGAATCTTTGAGAATTTGCGCGATTCTCCTGGTAATGACATCCACGTTGGCGGCATTTCCTTTGTTGGTGAGCAGAATGATGGTGTTGTGATTCTCCATATCCCTGTAGATGGCAGTTCTGTAGCCATTCAGCCCGCCGTTATGATGAACAATCTTATTATTTGAATTGCCGGTTATTGCCCATCCAAACCCGTAATAGGAAGGGCTTCCGTCATTTAATTTTGTTTCATGAAATGCTTCGGCCAGCGTTGTACTGTCTACCAGTTTATGCTGGTAGAGTGACTGATCCCATAGAAACAAATCGTGTGTCGTAGAATAAATCCCTCCGTCTCCCGCCGTTAAAATGTTATAGTCGTCCAGCTCTCCATTTTTATTAAACACGACTGCCCTGTTTCTGATTACGGGCCTTGAACTGTCATAGACCAGTGTGTTTTTCATGCCCCGGGGATCGAAAATAAATTCTTTCATAAAAACATTCAATGGCTTCCCGCTGACTTTTTCAACAATCATCGCCAGCATAACGTATCCGCTGTTGCTGTATGAAAATTCGTTGCCGGGATAAAATTTAAGTTCCTTTTGTGCGATCAGTGCATTGAGCACATCCTGATTGTTCAAACCGGGTTTGTAGAAATTATCCATGGCAAAATAATCCGGCAGTCCGGAAGTATGAGTCAGTAAATGCCTTATCGTTATTTTATTAGCATAAGCAGGAAATTGTGGGAAGAATTTAGTCAGCGTATCACAATAAGACAATTTATTTTGTTCTTTCAGTATCATGATGGCCATGGCCGTAAACTGCTTCGAAACCGAAGCCAGGTAAAAAACGGAAGAATCATTCAGTGGTTCTCGGGTTATAAGATTGGCAAAGCCAAAAGCCGTATCATAGATAATATTTCCATTTTCCGCCACCAAAATTGTTCCGTTAAAATCCCCTCTCCTGTTTAGTGCAGTCATTAGTTCACCAATCCTTTCACCGTTATTTTTAATATGACAGGCACTCAGGAAGAACAGTATCAGAAGGAAAAAAGAGAAATATTTCATGCATAAGTAATTTTGCGGGAGACTGTTTATCCAAAATCTTCGGAGGACGAAGAGCTGTTGATCGCCTGCATAAGTTCCCGAACATATTCAAATGGCTTGACAGAGTCATATCCAACAGACAATTTATTATGGTAACTCTCAATCCTGATTTTCCCGGATAGTTCCCTCTGGAAAATGATCGGTTCGACAATAGATTTAACCGTGTCCACCATGGGATTCGTTATTGGCTCACCGTTAGACAGCACTCCGTCTTTAAACTCCAGGAAAGCTATGAAGTCCTCCATGTTTCAGAATTTATTTTCCAATTGGTTCCGGCGGGTTCTTTTCACCGAGCGGGGGCAAATCCTTCCATTCCCAAAATTCCGTTTTTAGTTTGCCATCCGGGCGCTGTTTCGGACTGCGTATAGTCCACACCGGTATATCATTCATATTTTCCCACGGCATTTCGAAGTTCAGTATTTCGCGGTATTTCTCCTCGGGCAGTTCCGGTTCTATCCATTGTTTTGACAGCGCGATGGGAAGGAAGAGCGGCATCCTGAACCGGTGGTCCCCGTCATTGTGAATATAGGCCAGCAGTTTGTTTGCCGTTCGTGTGATCAGCGTGAAAGTGTAACGTTTTTGGACTTCGCCGGTTTCGAGGTCCGGCAGGTCCGCGGTTGCATAGAGGCCCGGAAGAAAAAACACGGGCTGATCTTTCAGTGTAATGAAATAGGGCACTTTATTTTTCCAGCCCACGATTCCCCGGTGTTCGAAAATTCCCGTGACCGGGATCAGGCAGCGCCTATTTTTAATTTTGTACCATACGGATTTCGGGTCGTCCAGAATTCTTTCGGCGCGCGCATTCAGCATGCTCGCCCGCTGACGGAGAAATTTGTTTTCGTCTTTCACATAAAAGGGTATGACGCCCCACTCCATAAACTGTATGATTACTGCTTCACCGTCCCTTCGAATGATCGGATATTCCGGGTAGCTGTGTCCGATGATATGATCGCTTCCGAAGTCGAATGACAGTTGCGGGCTTTCCACCAGTTCCGGGAAGTAGCTTGAGAGATCCTTGATTTTTGCAGTGAATGAAATGTCGTAACACATAGTGTAAAGTTAATGAGCTCCTGGTTAAAATTTAATAGGATATCTACCTGTCGGTTTATACATTTAGTGAGAAAAACCCTTAAAATTATTCTGTGAATCCAAAGCAAAAATTGAAATGAAAAAACGTATCCAAATTATCGTAAATTGATTAATCTCAATAAAGGAAATAGGTATTTGATAAAATAGCATAAAAACTCAGCAGTGGGTACCACAGAATTCAGATCAAAAAAGGTAAAATATTTACAGTGTTAAAATTGCCTACAATTTCATTTCTTCTCATATGTGTCATCACTTTCGGTTGCAACTCACAAAATGTCACTCCAAATAGGTATAAAAATATAAATACAGTAGGTTTAGAGCAATATAAAAAAAATATTGATGAAATAGCAGATAGCATAAGAAGTAGAATAAAGTCAAAAGAAGACCCCTATTATGAATCGGAATATGACTCTTTAACTGAAATAATAATCGACACAATTTTATTCAGCCCTGCAAACGATAAACTTGCATTTTTTGTCATAACAAAAAATTCTAATGATAAACTATTGGAAAAAGGAAATAAAAATGAATTTCACTACAACGCTCATTGTTTTATAGGACATTTAAATAAAGATGGATTAATTGAAGATATGTCCTGGATTAGAGGCCATAGTTTATTCAATTTTCGTAACATTAAAAATATATCAAAACGGATACGCGAAGTTTTTTTTAATGAAATGACTGAGAGAACCAATTTGAATGGAGGAAGCACTTATAAATACAATTTCGACTACGTTAGATTTTGGAATGGTCCGATATGGAATGTTTACTATAAATAACGGCAAGAGTGTAAACTACGTTTTCGTTCTTGGAAATAACACTGCATACATTTACAATAATACAGGAGTTACAGCAACTCTTCCGCAAAAATATTTTGTTACGCCTTACAAATAATTATGAAATATACTTTAAACGTATTTATTTTTTTATTACTTAACCTAAAAATATTTGCACAAACATCTAAGGATGAATTTAGCAACATGATTGACTCTGCATTAAAAATGAGATATACAAAAATTAGCGAAAAACTTACCAAGGGTGAAGATATTCGAAATTATTTTGAAAACCTTTACTTATTGAATTCGGAAAATAGATCCCTAAATTATTTACCTATCTCAAAATCTATAAAATTTAATTATATCGACGTCTTAGATAAGCGTAATGAAAAAATTGTTGAGAAAGGAATAAGAGCGTGGAAAGTCATAAGTTTATTAGACGGCAATAAATTTACTATAAACATTATTGATTTTGCCATTCGACTGAAAAATCGCATCTACAATTTCTCCAATGGCGGTGGAGCAATGATCATATTTGAATATGATTGTGTGGAAAATGTCTGGAAATTAAATAAATTCGAAAATAAGGGAATTTAGCAAAAGAAAGTTGCGGAACCGGCACACGTAATTTTACCTAAAAGACGATGCGGTTGAGTTCTTTATGCTGTCCGGACTGATTTTCCGTGTTTTTTTGCAAATGAAAAAGCCCTCTCTGGAAATATAGCCTGGTTTTCCCGATGGAGATACCCAGTTCCTCCGCGATCTCCTGTATGGATTTCTCCTCCCAAAGCGCAGTGAATGAAATGTCGTAACACATGGGGCAAAGTTAGTGAGCTCTTGGTTAAAAATTAATAGGATATCTACCTGTCGGTTTATACATTTAGTGAGAAAAAACCCCCTTAAAACTCTGTCTGCATGAAAAATAAAATACTTCTCTCGTTTCTATTTGTTGCCGGTTTCTATTTCTCTTACGGCCAGCAGGTGACCTACACCGATTTAATTGGTACCACATACTCAATGAAAAACCCGTCCATGCAAAGTCATATAGTACATTATGTTTTTAAAGACAGTATTCATGTTGATCTACCTATTGATGGCACGGTTATGAACCTTAGTTATACCCTCGATTCCGACAACGGCGCTACATTAATTACGATGACTAAGATCAAAAATAATCTTCATGAACCGCCAACCGCGTATGTTCTTGTAAAAAAGGCGGAAGGTTCCAACCTGAAAATGCAGACAAGTAATGATAAACTCAAACATTGGGATTTGAATGAAACAGACAATAATACTGCCTTATTGATTCCCGTGGGTACGGTTTCTGCTCCTGCCACTGTAAGTCTATCAGATACCACGATTTATTTTAAAGAATTTGGCTGGACAATAAAATTACCGTCAGACTATAAGTTCATGGATTCTGCAAAAATAAAAGCAGATCAAACATCTGGCGCAAAGATAGTTGAAGAATCTACTGGCGTAAGAGCAAATATGACGTCAAATATCGATTTGATTTCAGCCATGAAAAATAAAGCAAGCACATTTATTGCCAATTATTCCATTTCCCCTAAAATAAATTTACAAACTTGGGAAAGCACGGATAGTGCCTCGAAGGCAATTTTTATGGAAACATTAGATAAACAAATACCCGTGAAGAATGTGAAAACCAACTCGATATTAATATTAGATGGCGTATGGTTTAAGAAGTGCAAAATTGATTTTTTTCTAAAGACGGTAATTTATCATGCTTCCATGTTAACTACATTTTACAAAGGTCATTACCTAACGATAGTCTATACTTATTTAGGTGAAGATCTTGAAATTGATGATATGTTGAATGCGTCGAAATTTGAAAAATAGCTATAACCGCATTGTGTAAACGCAGATTTTGGAGTTGATCTGATTTTAGTTGGAAAAGCTTTCGCTGGTGAAGAAGTGAGTTCAAGTACGGTCAGAACGTCCGTTTTTAGCTGGAATTCAAAGTATAGATTTTATACTTTTCAATAGTAAAATGAAAATAGGTGACGAAAAAAGAAGTTGTTCAAAAAATTTTCGACTGTATTATAAATCGTATTGAAACATTTGATTTTAAAACCGATCTTAAAAATCAAAGGTTTGTCCGAAAAAATACCGAGTCGATTTTTGTATATGATATACACTTTTATAACCGTACTAACATTAAGACCGGTGACAGGGGATTTCTGATAGAACCATTTATTTGGATCAATGTTAAACAAATAGAAAATTATTTTAAAGAGGTTAGTCTAAATAAAGAGCTCAAAACAGATACCGATTTTAAAACTTTAGGTAATAGTATTGCAGAAATAATATCTAATCCGGATGGAATTCATAAAAAGTGGAATGAAAGCCTGAATTTATTTGTATTTAACGAAAAGGATATTCCGATAGTAGCAAAAGAATTATTGAAACAGTTTGAGAAAATAGCGTTACCCTATTTTCTAAATAATGCTAATGTTGAAACGGTTGACAAACTTGCAAACTCGCATCCGGAAAAATATACTGTACATATGGCTAACGACAACCAAAGAATCATTAAGGGTATAATTGCGGCCAAGCTCAATAGAAATCCTTCTTTAATAGAGGTGATAAAGATTTACGAGAGACAGATAATTGAAAAAGACATGATTGAAAGAGTCAAACTAGAAATGGATAGACTAAAAAATATTTTGCCAATGATAGGAGTAAACATGACCGGATAGGTATTTACTACATCAAAAGAATGTGTACCAATACAATACCTTCAGGATCTTTCTATTATAAGGGGTTTGGGTTAACCTGCTGAAAAACCAACTAAAAAAGAGTCTTTTAACCTCTTAAAATCATTCTGGATTTCATAATCCAAACTCTACTTCTCATAAAAGCATTTACTGCTACGGCATGCATCTTTGTGTTGTAATTAATCAACACAATGCTCAACAAAATTTCCTGGTCCGAGTTAATCTGGTTTTTAGTTTTTCTTCTGGTTCCTTATTATCTCGTGGTTCTGTCCTTCTATTATAGAAAAGAGGTCCTGGCTTTTATGCGCAACCCAGTTTTAAGGCGTGGCCCTGGATTTGAGGCAGGGGGCCATTCTCCGGAGGCGGAGCCACTTCACACCATTTCTTCTCACGACGAAATTTCTTTTTCTGTCGTCCACGATTTACTGGAAGATTTAAAAAAGATTTTTGTGCTCGCCGTGAAAACGAAGATGGTGAAGGAAGAACTCCTGCAGGCCATTCAGGTCAGACTGAAGTCATATCCCGGACTTCATGGATCAGATCTGCGGGAAGACATTTCCAATCATATCCGGATCGAAGCAAAAACTGTTTGCGGCATCGCGCTCGAGGATGCTGATCTGAAACAGTTGTGGACTCCTTAGATTATTCCTCCACTCCTTCCGAAGCGCAGGAGAAACAAGTGCAGGGGAAGTAGGAAGGATGGAGGTTTTTTTATTAGTCATCTAAAAAGAAATGTGTATATGAAAACGGAGAAAAAGATATTTTTTTTGATGGTGATGCTGGTTGCGTTCAGAAGTTTTGGTCAGGACGGAAATGCCGGCATCCAGGCTGCGACGACGAATCTGACGGGATATTTTGCGACGGGTGTTACACTCATGTACGCAGTCGGTGCTGTGTTAGGTTTGGTTGGCGCTATCAGAGTATATCAGAAATGGTCACACGGTGATCATGATACGAGTAAGGTTGCAGCCAGTTGGTTCGGTTCCTGTATTTTTTTGGTGATAGTAGCGACAGTGCTTAAATCTTTTTTTGGTGTCTAACAGCGTATACAAAATCAACAAGGGCATTAACAAGCCGATTGAATTCAAGGGACTGAAGGCGCAGTATATCTGGTGGCTGGGAGGCGGAATTGTTGTTTTATTATTGTTGTTCGCTGTACTCTATATTACGGGCATAAATGGATATGTCAGTATTTGCATAGTTGGTCTGGCTGGTGTTGGTGTTTTTATATTTGTATTCAGGTTAAGCAGCAGGTATGGGGAACATGGATTAAAAAAGAAAATGGCAGCAAGGAATATTCCGACAGTAATCAAATGTTATTCGAGAAAATTATTCATTCATTATGGATTCAAATCATGAAATCAGGTCAGCTGTTTTGTCAGATGCAGAAACGATATTCAATTTTGTTTGCCATCTGGAAGAACGAAATTTTGATTTTGAAAGTTTCAAGGAAAGATTTTCTGAAAACCTGAATAACCGGGATAATATTTACCTCGTCGCAGTCAATGAGGAAGATGAATCCATCGGGTTTATCAGTTGTCACGGACAAAGCCTGCTCCATCATGAAGGAAAAGTGTTCGAGATTCAGGAGATGTACGTTGCGAGAAATAACCGTGATCGCGGAATTGGCAAGGCGCTCTTTGCTGCCCTTCAGGAGAGGCTCTCAAAAATGGATTGTGAGAGTCTCGAAGTGACTGCCAACATAAAAAGATCGGATGCGCGACGGTTTTATACCAAACTTGGTTTTGTACAGACGCATGTGAAGTTTGTAAAGGAAATGTAGTTTTTAGGATTTGTGAAGAGTGAATCTGATGGAAAGAAATCTGGAAGACATATTGCCTATACTGGCGGTCGAACATGACTGCATCCTTTCAATACAGGGAGATATTACCATCGGCTTTGAAATCAGGCTGCCGGAAATATTTACTCTCTCCAATGAAGATTATGAGTCCTTTCATCAGGGCTGGGTCAAAGCGATCAGGATTCTTCCGCGGCAATCTGTATTCCATAAGCAGGACTGGTTTATCGAATCGAAATACAGAGCCGATTTTTCGAAAACGGATAACAGTTTTCTGACGCGGAGTTCTGAATTATTTTTCAATGAACGTCCCTATCTGTCGCACAGGTCATACATCTTTTTGACAAAAAAACCAGTCAACAGAAAACTTTCCAGTTCAATCGCGTCTAATCTGCTTCGCAAATCCATCGTGCCGGATCAGGCCTTGAATCCTTTATTGTTACAGGAAATTCAGGACGGGGTCGGGCAGTTTCAAAGGCTTCTCGAAGATTCCGGATTTGTAGGTATGCGGCGTTTGAGAAATCTGGATCTGATCAGCATCAAAAACAAAGCAGGATTGATCGAACAATATTGCTTTTTATTAAATGATGATAAGCTGGTTATTAAAGACATCGAGTTTAGCGACGGAATTAAAGTGGGCGATGCATTTTGTCAATTATATACTTTGTCAAATCCGGATGATTTGCCGGGAGTTTGTGGTTCGCGGATCAATTACGACCGCTACTCTACCGATAAGACAAAGTTTTCTGTCGGTTTTGCGTCCACGTTAGGTCAGTTACTT
>DATHPV010000451.1:0-3845 GCA_035483495.1 Puia sp. | reverse complement strand
CGTGCGCACGATCAACGGAGCAGACTGTCTGCCCGCAGTTCTGTAATGCAAACTCGCCAGATCGTCGCTCAGCGTTTGTATGGCATACAACATATAATCCAGGTACTGGATTTCTGCTATCGGACGAAGTCCCCGCATAGCAAGACCGATGCCCTGTCCAATAATTGCAACTTCACGTATACCTGAATCTGAAATCCGGCCCTTTCCATATTTTAATTGCAAACCCGCAAAGCCCTGGTTTACGTCGCCAATCTGTCCCAGGTCCTCACCAAAAGCCAGCACCTTTGGATTGCGCGCAAACAATTCATCAAAATATTTATTGAGAATTTCATAACCGTTCATCATCGCGGAGTCATCTGAGAAACGGGCGGGAACGGCTTCAACGTTTTCAATTTTTTTTCTTCCTTCCTGATAGAGATGCGTATTGTAAAGACTGTTATTTTCTTTTTTTAGTTCCTGATAATATGCTTTTAAAGATGCGGATTCTGTATTTTCCCCAGACACCAACAGCGCCTGATGGATACTTTGCACTACGTCCCGCCGATTTGGCTCCCTGAGATGAGAAAGATGTTTAATGACATTTTCGAATTTTTCATGTTTCTCCGGAAATGCCAATGCCAGAGCCTGAATACCTGAAACAGCACGGCTAACCTGTGCGAGGATGGGTGCCATACATCTTTCCCAGGCTTTATTTTTACTCGTACGAACCAGGTCCTTGGCTTTCGAATGAATTTCCTCCAGTTCCTCCGAACTGGCCAGGGCATTTTCCAGGATCCATTCTTTCATTTTCTTCATAGCATCCCAACTGCGTTCCCATTCCAGTCTTTCGGGTGATTTATAACGTTCATGACTACCCGAAGTGGAATGGCCCTGTGGTTGTGTGAGTTCCTGAACATGAAAAAGGGCGGGCGTATGTGTAACGCGAATCTTATTCAATCCGGCTTCAAATGTTTCACACATACCGGCATAATCCCAGGCTTTTACTTTATAAATGTCAATACCATTTGTTCCTTCTTCTTTCTGAAATCCCCGGAGAACATCTGAAATAGAACCCTTCGTAGTTTGATATTTCACAGGCACTGAAATGCCATAACCATCATCCCAGACAAATATGGCAAGAGGTATCTGTAGTACTCCGGCTGCATTTACGATTTCCCAAAAATGTCCTTCGCTCGTGGAAGCATCTCCGATCGTACAAAAACAAATTTCATTTCCATTTACAGACAAATTATTCAGATCACTCAATTCCCTGATCTGCCGGAATGCTTTCGAAGCGTATGCCAGGCCTAAAGAGCGCGGGATATGGGCAGCAGTTGGCGCCAGACCTGCAGTAAAATTTTTTCTTTGTACCAGATCAAGAAATTCACCATCTTCTCCTACCATCTGGGAGGAAAAATGCGAATTCATATTCCTGCCCGCACTGTGAGGATCATGATTGATATCAGGATCTGCATAAAGCTGGGAAAAGAATTCTTCTATGGTTGAAATGCCAAGTGCGAATCCGAGTGTCTGATCCCGGTAATATCCAGCGTAAAAATCGCCCGGTCTGAAAAACTTTGCTGCCGCCACCTGTGGCACTTCTTTACCATCCCCGAAAATGCCAAATTTGGCTTTGCCGGTAAGAACCTCTTTGCGGCCCAGCAGACTGGCTTCACGGCTTTCACATACAAGTTGGTAGTCCTTCAAAACTTCCTCGCGGAAATGGTCGAAAGAAAGATTATCCAAAGCTATTTGATCACTGGCAAGGAGATTTTCCATAATTCACCGTTTAACTGATGGATGGCTTTGGAAGGGGTTAAAATTTATTGGCAAAGGTGACGTTTACTATGTAATTTTATGAAGATTTCTGTATAAACTATGAAAAAGAAACTATTGTTGATAATTTATAGCCTGTTCATTATACTGGCTGTAAATGCCCAGTCGGAAATATTAAAAACGCCGGCTACTGCAATCACACCCAAAGAGGATGTTCTTCAGTTAAAGGAAAAAGAATATTCCTTCGGAAAAATTCCCCAGGGTCGTCCCGTTATCCATGTTTTTGAAATCGCAAATACGGGCAGTCAGCCCCTGATGCTTGAAAACGTGCAGGCCTCCTGCGGTTGCACAACACCCGAATGGAGTCGCGAAGCCATTGCTCCCGGGGCCACTGCTAATATCAAAGTGGGCTACAATGCTTATTCTGACGGAAAATTTAACAAAACAGTTACGATATTCTACAACAATGGGCAAACGAAAGCGTTAATCATCACCGGTGAGGTATATAAATTACCGGCTACCGCTGCCCCTGAAAACGCCTCTGTTCAATTTTTAAAACAAACAAATCAGTAAAATGAAAAAAGCAGTATTGTTTTTCAGTGCTTTTATTTTGACGCTGTCTTTATTTGCACAAACTGCACAAACAAAAGACGCAACAACTCCCGCTCCGGATCTAATTAAGTTTTCATCTCTAACGTACGACTTTGGAAAAATCAAACAAAGTGTTGCGGTGAACCACGACTTTACATTTACTAATGTAAGTAATGGCCCCATCGTGATTGAAACTGCTGTTGCTTCCTGTGGTTGCACGACACCGGTGAAACCTGAAGGTGCGGTTCCAAAAGGAAAAGACGACAAAATCAACGCGGGTTTCAACGCCATGAACCCGGGTCCTTTCAATAAAACCATTACAGTTACCGTTCTTGGTTCAACTACACCGATTGTTTTGAGGATAACGGGTGAAGTGCTCACTGAAGACGCTTACGCCAAGTATCAGGCTGAGAAGACCAAGGCAAAATCATAAATCAGTATTTGTTACCGGCCGTTGGCCGTTCGCTGAAGACCCATAAAGTTTCTTTCCCTATTTTCATGTAGTGAAGAAAGGGAGTTCCGGAAACGGGTTTTCAGCAACGCCCAACGGCTTTTTACGCTTAACGCTTAACGCATAACGTTGAACGTTTAGGCTGAAGGTTTAAATTTTTCAGTCTCGGTAACAGAGTTCTAACACTCCCATACTCTCACACTCTCATACTTTCTTTTATCTTTGATAAAAGAAAAAGTATGCCGTCCATCTCTCAAAGAGGCAGGGAAATGCCAGCTTCACCAATTCGCAAACTTGTTCCTTTTGCGGAAGCTGCTAAAAAAAGAGGGATTAAGGTTTATCACCTGAATATCGGCCAGCCGGATATTGAAACACCACCATCCACCCTCGACGCCGTTCGCAATTCTCATTTTAAAGTACTTGAATACAGTCATAGTGCGGGCAATGAAAGTTATCGCCGTAAGCTTGTTAAATATTACGCTGCCAATGGCATTGATATAAACTACGATCAGATCATCGTTACTACCGGCGGATCAGAAGCCATTCTATTTGGATTTTTGGGTTGTCTCGATGCCGGCGATGAAGTAATTATTCCGGAACCCTTTTATGCCAACTATAATGGATTTGCGGTTGAAGCAGACGTTCGTGTAGTGCCTGTAACATCTTATATCGAAAACAGATTTGCATTGCCTCCGCCAGAAGCATTTGAAAAAGCCATCACAAAAAAAACCAGGGCTATTGTTATTTGCAATCCAAATAATCCGACGGGATATTTATACAGTCGTGAAGAATGGAACACCCTCAAACAGCTTGCAACTAAATACAATTTGTACCTCTTCAGTGATGAAGCTTATCGCGAATTTTGTTATGAAGGAACTCATTTCAGCGCCATGAAGCTGGAGGGGATGGATGAAAATGTGGTATTGATGGATACTATATCCAAACGATACAGTGCCTGCGGCGGCCGCATAGGTGCCTTTATTACCAGAAATAAAGAACTGCTGGATACCGTGATGAAATTTGCCCAGGCCAGGCTTAGTCCTCCATC
>DATHPV010000450.1:0-10258 GCA_035483495.1 Puia sp. | reverse complement strand
CGATGCTTTTCCCCAGGGACATTTTCCACTTGGGGCCGTACATGAATTTATAAGCCATGAACCGGAATCTGCCACAGCAAGTGTTGGATTTATTGCCGGCTTAATTGGTGGTTTGATGAAACTGGGGGGAGCGGTTATATGGATTTCATCATCAAAAAACATTTTTCCACCTGCGCTTAAAATGTTTGGTATTGAACCATCCCGGATTATTTTCATCCAATTACAAAACGAAAAAGATCTGCTCTGGTCGATGGAAGAAGCCCTGAAATGCAGCGGACTGGCAGCTGTTGTAGGAGAAATACCAGAAATGAGTTTTACAACTTCCAGAAGATTTCAACTGGCAGTTGAACAAAGTCGTGTTACAGGTTTTGTACTCAGATCAAATCCCCGCAATCTAAATGCAAACGCTTTGGTCTCCAGATGGAGAATTCAATCTCTTCCCTCTGAATTTTATGATGAATTACCAGGTATAGGATTTCCACGATGGAATGTAGAACTATTGAAAATCCGCAATGGTAAACCTGGTAGCTGGCAACTGGAATGGGCGGAAGAATCTTTCCGTCCCGTCTTTGAAAACATTCCATCTATTATTGCCGACTTTGAAAGAAAAACCGGATAGATGGTTAGGTTCGTCACCATATGGTTCCGTAGTTTGAAAACGGATTGGTTCTCTATCCGCCAACCTGCACTCAGAGATATTCCATTTGTACTTGCTGCACCAGACCATGGCCGTATGATAATCACTGCAGCAAATAATTTAGCCCGTATAGAAGGAATAGATACCGGAATGGTTGTAGCTGATGCAAGAGCGATTATTCCTTCATTAAAAGTAATGAATGATGATCCAGGTTTATCATTCAGATTATTGAAATCAATTGCAGAATGGTGTATTCGATATACGGATATTGTAGCTGTTGATCTGCCCGATGGAATTATCATGAACGTTACTGGCTGCGCACATTTGTGGGGAGGAGAACTCGCATATATAAAAGATATAAACACAAGAATAAAAAACAAAGGTTATCATGTTCGTGCAACCATAGCTGATACCCTCGGGGCTGCATGGGCCATCGCTCATTATGGTGATAGAAATCCCATAATTGAATCCGGCAAACAAAAAGAAGCCCTTCTCTCCTTTCCTCCATCTGCACTTCGACTGGATGAAGTAGTTGTTGAGCGACTACATAAACTGGGACTCAATCAGGTAAAGAATATCATCTATATGCCCCGGTCTGTTCTCAAGCGTCGTTTTGGAAATGAATTCATCAAAAAACTTGAGCAGGCACTTGGAAATGAAGAGGAACAAATTTTACCAGTCATTCCTGTAGAACCATGGCGTGAAAGATTGCCCTGCTTTGAACCGATTGTGACTGCAACAGGAATTGAAATCGCATTACAAAGACTTCTTGATTCTATTTGTATTCGTCTTCAAAAGGAGGGAATAGGAATTCGTAAAGCTTTATTTAAAGGTTTTCGTACAGATGGAAAATCAGTTCAAATAGAAATCGGAACACATCGGGCCACACACAATGTTTTACATCTTTACAAACTTTTTGAGTATAAAATTTCCACTATTGAACCTGCGCCGGGTATTGAAATGTTTATGATCGAAGCGATTAAAACAGAAAAGGTTTCTCCCTTCCAGGAGAAACTCTGGGATACAACTACCGGTTTGGAAGATCCTGAATTACCTGTGCTCTTAGATAAATTCTCTAATCGTTTTGGGAACTCACCTATTCATCGTTTTCTTCCGGCTGAACATTATATCCCTGAAAAGTCTTTCAAAGAATCCAACTCGCTGAATGAACCGGCAACTACAACCTGGAAAATCGAAAGACCCAGACCTGTTCAATTATTAAATCCTCCTGAACGCATAGAGGTTACTGCACCGATACCAGATTACCCGCCGATGAATTTTCGATGGAAGGGAAAACTACACAAAATAAAAAAATCAGACGGTCCTGAAAGAATAGAACAGGAATGGTGGATTCAGGATGGACCACACCGTGATTATTACGCTGTGGAAGACGATGAAGGCCAGCGTTATTGGGTATTTCGTTCAGGTCATTATAATACAGATATAATTCCTGTCTGGTATTTACATGGATTTTTTGCATAAATAAAATGAAGTATACAGAATTACAGATAACATCCAATTTTAGTTTTCTCCGGGGTGCCTCCCATCCGGAAGAGTTTGTTGAGCAGGCGCTGGCTTATGGATATAAAGAAATAGCAATTACAGACAGAAATAGTCTGGCCGGAATTGTTCGTGCTCATGCAACCGCAAAATCAACAGAGCTTCGGTTTATTCCTGCGTGCAGACTGGATCTCATTGATGGTATTTCCCTGCTGGCTTATCCTGTAAATGTCAGCGGATATTCTCAATTATCGGGTTTACTTACCATCGGTAACCTGAGAGCAGAAAAGGGAGAATGTCATTTATATAAAGCAGATGTATTCAGTCAGCTTAAAGATGTAAGATTAATTGCGGTATCTCCCGATTCCTTAAATAAGGAATTTAATTTTGATCCTTCCTTTAAAAAAGATCTTAAGATATTCAGAGAGGCTTTTGATGACCGCCTTTATCTCGCTGCTTCCAGGCGTTATATGGGAGACGATGCCAAACAAATGTTCAGGTTATCCCATTTGTCTTCGCAATTGCATATACCACTCGTAGCAACAAATGATGTGTACTATCATGAACCGGGAAGACGTCAGCTGCAGGATATTTTAACCTGCATCCGGGAGAAATGTACCATCCAAAATGCAGGTTTTCTTTTGCATCAGAATGCAGAAAGGCATTTGAAAACTGAAGAAGAAATGGTGAGATTATTCCGTCAGTTCCCGAATGCTGTACGAGCGACTCAGGAGATTGCTGAAGCCTGCAATTTTAATCTCAAAATGCTGAAGTATGAGTACCCGGTAGAAATAACTACAGAAGGAAGAACCACTCAGGAGGAACTTACAAAACTAGCCTGGGAGGGTGCGCACAACCGTTATGGAGATGAAATACCTGAAAAAGCAAGTAAGGCAATTATACATGAACTAAAATTCATTGCCGAAATGAATTATGCTGCTTACTTTCTCACAGTATATGATATTGTTCGCTATGCCAGGGAACAGAATATACTTTGTCAGGGGCGTGGATCTGCAGCTAACTCTACCATTTGTTATTGCCTCGGTATAACATCCATCGACCCTGCGAAATTCGATTTGCTTTTTGAACGTTTTATTTCTTCTGCGCGAAATGAACCTCCGGATATAGATGTGGATTTTGAACACGAACGTCGCGAAGAAGTAATTCAATACATCTATAATAAATATGGACGTGATCGGGCAGCCATCGTGGCAACTGTAACACAGGAACGCCAGAGAGGATCTATTCGCGATGTGGGAAAAGCAATGGGCCTTTCTGTTGATATTCTCAATCGCATTTCAAAAACGGTTTGGGAATTCACTCCGGAATGGTTTGAAGGAAAGAATATTAAAGAACAGGGATTGAATCCAAACGATCAGTTATTAAAAAAAACACTGGAACTAACCGAACAACTGATGGGTTTTCCAAGACAACTCGGTCAGCATACCGGAGGGTTCGTGATCACCAATGGAAAACTTTCTGATTTATGTCCGGTGATGAATGCAAGAATGGAAGACCGGACCTGTATCGAATGGAACAAAGATGATATAGATGCGTTGGGGTTTCTTAAAATTGATGTGCTCGCATTGGGAATGCTCACCTGTATCCGGAAAGCATTTGATCTGGCAAAATTGCATTATGATTTAGATCTTACTCTTGCAAATATTCCGCAGGATATTTCTGAAGTATATGATATGATTTGTCACGCCGATACGATTGGTGTTTTTCAAATTGAGAGCCGGGCACAACAATCCATGTTACCGAGATTAAAGCCCCGGAATTTTTATGATCTTGTAATTGAAGTTGCGATTGTGAGGCCTGGTCCTATACAGGGAGATATGGTTCATCCCTATCTGCGACGCCGAAATGGAGAAGAGGCCGTTGAATATCCTTCGAAGGATTTAAAAGAAATTTTAAGTCGCACGCTTGGTATCCCGTTATTTCAGGAACAGGCCATGAAAATCGCCATTACCGCTGCAGGATTTACACCCAGCGAAGCAGATGAACTTCGTCGCAGTATGGCTACTTTCAAAGCGAAGGGGATGGTTGAACGCTTTGAAGAAAAATTAATCAACGGGATGATGCAAAAGGGATATCAGCGTGAATATGCCCATCGCGTATTTAAACAACTGGAAGGATTCGGGAGTTATGGATTTCCTGAAAGTCACGCTGCCAGTTTTGCTTTGTTAGTGTATGTTTCTTCCTGGCTCAAATGTTTTTATCCGGATGTATTTGCATGTGCACTGCTCAACAGTATGCCCATGGGATTTTATCAACCCGCACAAATCGTAATTGATGCCAGAAAACACGATGTTGATGTT
Source organism: Puia sp. (assembly GCA_035483495.1). GTDB lineage: Bacteria > Bacteroidota > Bacteroidia > Chitinophagales > Chitinophagaceae > Puia. The sequence goes on along the minus strand of DATHPV010000450.1, from coordinate 5,800 downwards.
CGCCCTGTAGATATCAATCTTTCTGACTGGGATAATAAGCTGGAAGAAAAATCCGGTAAATACTGTGCCATGCGTTTGGGCTTCCGTCAGGTAAAAGGTTTGCGTGAAGATGATATGCAGACATTGGTTTCAAAAAGATCTACCGGCTTTTCATCCATTCTTGAATTACGAAATGCAGGTATTTCACAATCTGTTCTTGAAAAACTTGCCGATGCAGATGCATTTAACTCTATTGGTCTCAACCGGAGAAAAGCACTCTGGGAAATTTCCACGGGTAATGACCAGCCCATTGGATTATTTGCAGGACAGCAGGCTGATCAGGCAGGAGAAGAAAAAGTAAAACTACCGGTTATGAGAATTTCCGAACATGTGGTGCTGGATTATGCATCTACTTCTCTCTCATTAAAAGCGCATCCCGTCTCTTTTGTTAGGGAAAAACTGGATAAACTCCATATTCTGCCAACGGCTTCTTTAAGTTCCTGTTCGGATAAAGATCAGGTGAAAGTGGCAGGATTAGTACTCGTAAGGCAAAGACCAGGAACGGCATCTGGCATCTGTTTTATTACCATTGAGGACGAAACGGGTAACGCAAACCTGGTTGTTTTTGAAAACCTGTTCGACAAATTCCGAAAAGAAATTCTACAATCTCGTTTGTTAATGGTGGAGGGAAAACTACAAATAGAGGGTGAAGTGATCCATGTGATCGTACAGAAATGTTATAACCTTACTAAATTGATGAGGAGTCTTACAGCCATTGAAGAAGAAACACTTCCCATACTTACTTTAGCCCGGGCAGATGAAACATCCATCCCCGCACATGCGCAGGTTAAGAAAACGCAAGCAGGAGAAAAGATTGAAAAGGATATATTTTATAAGGGAAGAAATTTCAGGTAATAATTAAAGAAAGACGTTTAAACCTTCTTAATTAACAAAAGTCAGAATATGCAGGTACGATTTTTGAAGATTCTTTTGCTAACGATTCACTAATAAAAAACTTAATGGGTACTATGAAAAAGGCTTTTGTCTGTTCCCTCATTATTTTTTCATTAACCCGATCTGCATCATACGCCCAGGGCTTTCACCTTGGCATCAAAGCCGGGACCAATAACACCTTATTAACGGGAAATTCTTTCAGTGGAGGATTCAACTGGAATTTCATGGCGGGTGCATTTGCAGAAATCAATTTTACCAGTAAATGGGGTATAGAACCAGAGGTTTTGTTCAGCCAGGTGTCTTCTCAAACAGCCAGTAATTTTTCTGAAGAATATCAGGAGGGAATAAATAGTAAAGACATCAAACTCCAATACATGAATATTCCCATTCTACTGACGTATAAACTTCCCATACCCATTTTGAGCCTGCAATTAGGTCCTCAGTTCGGAACCTTATTAAATAAGAATAATTCGATTACTACGAACGGAGCAAATGCATTCAAATCAGGCGACTTTTCAATGGTTGCAGGAGCACAGGTTAATCTGCTGATGCTTAAAGCGGGCATCAGGTATGTTTATGGTATAACCAATATCAACGATATTACAGACGCAGATACCTGGAAAACCCGAACCTTTCAGATTTACGTAGGATTTAAGATTTTCTAGTTAATATCCCCCACGACCCTCAACCACTTTAATCGCTTTTACGTATCATTTCAAAACCTGATATGCCCCATACTATTTGGCGGCAACTTATTAAATTTAAATCTTGCATACGACCGGAAAAAGACTCCTGTATATTTGCAATTCAAATTCAACAAATATGAAATCCATTTTACTCAGCTTATTACTCGCTCCCCTCTTCTTCTTCGCAAATGCGCAACGTCCCGCTCCTGATAATTTTGAAACAGGCATGGGCACGCTTTCTATTCAACCTATTCAGCATGCCAGTCTGATCCTAACGGTCAAGAGCATTACTATTTATGCCGATCCTTCAAACCCTGATAATTACAAAGGACTTACTCCTCCCGATATTATTCTCATTACCGATATTCACGGCGACCATTTTGATGTAAAAACAATCGAAGCTGTTAAGAAACCAGGAACGGTGTTAATCGTCCCACAGGTTTGTGCCGATAAATTACCGGATGCCGACAAGACTAATATGGTAGTATTAAAAAATGGTGACGACTCAAAACAGTCCGGCATTAATATCCACGCCATTCCCATGTACAACCTGCCAGAAAGCCCTACTGCCATGCATACCAAGGGCAGAGGTAACGGATATGTTCTCAACATTGGAGGCAAACTCATTTATCTTTCCGGAGATACACAGGGCATACCTGAAATGCGATCACTGAAAAATATCGACATCGCATTTGTCTGCATGAATCTGCCTTATACCATGGATGTTAAAGAAGCTGCAGACGCCGTTCTCGCTTTCAAACCGAAAATTGTTTATCCCTATCACTATCGCGGCAGCAATGGTTTAGCCGACATCAATGAATTTAAGAGACTGGTGGAAGCTGGAGATAAGAATATAGAAGTGCGTTTGAGAAACTGGTATCCGACAGCACCTTAATATTAACTCGCTCTCTTTCCCTGCATCAGCATGTCTACGGCATGATCGAAAGACCCTGCCCGTATCACTTCACCCGCATTCACGAAAAATATTTCGTCTGCATTCTGAATGGTATTCAGACGATGTGCAATGATCACACGCGTGGTGGAAGCTGGAAGTTTGTTCAGAATATTCTGTAGAACTTGCTCGGTTATCGTATCAATATTGGCGGTCGCTTCATCCAGAATAAGTAAGTCTGGCTTTCTCAGAACGGCCCGGATAAAAGCAATCAGCTGTTTTTGTCCGAGACTAATACTCTCCCCTGCAGATCCCAGATTTGTATCCAACCCATTTTCAAAACTGGACAACAACTTCTTAAGACCAGCGTCTCTGATCACGTCTTCCAACTGTTCATTAGAATAAGAAGCAAATTCGCTGTTCCCATACATTATATTGTCACGAACGGTTCCGGTAAAAAGAAACGGCTCCTGCAGAATAAATCCGATTCTCTGTGTGCGCTCAGCCGGCTCCATCGAACGGATATCTTTGCCATTGAAAATAACTTCACCCTGCGTAGGATCATAAAGTCTGGACAGTAAAGACGCCGTGGTTGTTTTACCTCCACCGGTAGGACCAACCAGCGCATAAGTTTTTCCTTTTTGCAATTCGAAATTAATATTGTGTAAGATTTCCCTTCCTCCATCATAACCGAAATGAACATTTCTGAATTCCATCAGCGCATGACTCTGCAAATGCCCGTTTGATTTAATCAATGGCAGGTTCGATTCCATATTTAAAATATGTGAAACCCTGTCTGCACCAGCCATCGCCACCTGGAAGTTCGTCCATAGTGCAGCCAGTTGTCTCAGCGGATTATAGAAATTAGTAGCATAAGAAAGATAACTCACCAGCAATCCGATTGTAAAACGGCCGGTAGATATTAGATAGATTCCAACCGTCAGCACGATCAATTGTGCCATGCTTGCAAAAAAACCATATACGGGAATAAAAATATTATTTGCCACACCCGCAGATTTTGCGGCCGTATAGTTCAACTCATTTACTTCTTCAAACCGCTTTCTAAAATAATCCCTGCGATTAAATGCAATGATCACTTTAAAATTGTTCAGGCTTTCCTGGATCTCTGCGCTGAGTCCGCCTGTTCGTTTCAGGCTCGTTGCATTTCTTTTCCTGATCCATGCTGAAGTCAATTTTGTAAAAATAAATATCAGTATGCCGGGAACAAGGGCAATAATACCCAGGCGAAAATTAATGGCTAGTAAAAAAACGCCCGCACCCGTCATCGTAGCAAGTGTTCCGATGAATTGCATGAGTGACTGGGAGAAAAACTGATTTATTTTATCCGTATCGTTGTTGATACGCGATATCAGATCACCTGCTTTATTCTGGTTGAAAAATGCCACAGGCAATTCCTGAAGTTTGTTGAATACCGTGTTACGTAGTTTGAACAGCATTCGCTGACTTATGCCACCCATCATTCTGGTTTGCATAAAACTTGCACCGAATGCAACCAGCGAAATGCAGACCATCAATCCCGCATTTACAAGTACGCCGTGATAATTTTTATGCATCACGTATTTGTCAATGGTATAACCAGTAATATATGGACCCAGAAGTGTCAGTCCCGAATTCATCAGGATAGCAAAGAGAGCCAACAATAAATTTGTTCTTTCTTCCCTGATCAGCTGCAACAGATTTTGCAGTATGCGCAGGTTGGAAGATTTTTCCTGTTTTAAGGAAATATCATTGAGGTTGTAGTTCATGCGTACTTTGTTGTGACTGATAAATCTGAACATATTCAGGACTCGTATTCATCAACACCTGGTGTGTTCCGGATGCAACGATCTCGCCTTCCATCAATACAATAACCTGATCGAATTGTCCCGCAGAAGCAATTCTCTGCGTTACCGAAACCAAAGTGATATCCGGATAGTTGCGACGAACATTCTGTAATATTTTTATTTCCGTTTGTGTATCTACCCTTGCTGTGAAATCGTCCAACAGCAGTATTCTTGGATTGATGGCTAGTGCACGTGCAAGCATAATACGTTGTTTCTGGCCACCTGAAAGACTGGTTCCTCTTTCTGCAACAATCGTGTTCAGTTTATCGGGAAGTGAATCAATATAATCTTTGAGCTCTGCTGTCTCGATTGCTTTTTCGAGTGATTCATCGGTAACCTGATCACTGAAAGCAATATTTTCACGGATGCTCATATTGAAAATAATGCTGTCCTGAAAAACAAATCCGACATGACTATAGAAATTCTCCTTGTTGTAATCGTCAATATTTTTACCATCGAATAATACTGCTCCTTCATTTGGTTTAATTAACCCGGTAAGTAAATAAAGTAGTTGGGATTTACCAGCCGCGGTCGGACCAATAATTGCTAATGTAGATCCGGCATCAACAGAAAAACCTATATGTTTCAAAACGGGTTTTTGTCCGTAGATAACGGAAACATCTTCTACCGCAATATTTCCCTGCAAAGAATCTTTAATTGTTCCCCTGTCGATAGTATCTGGTATATCGAGGACCAGTTTTATCCGGGTATAACTTGCCGAAGATTGTGCAATCACATTACTCATAAAACCGATCATGATGATTGGAAAAATAAGCAATGCGAGATAACTGTTAAATGCAGCGAAGTCACCCAGTGTCATAGTATTCATGATCACGAAGTGACCTCCGAGCGTAAGTATGGTTATTCCCGCAAAACTGGCGGTAAGTACTATGATTGGTATCAGCCATGCAAACAAACGCAGAACGCTCATGCCCAGATTTTTCGCCTGTTCATTCGCTGAAAGGAATTTTTCGTATTCAGGTTGTTGCGAATTGATCACACGAATGAGTGCAGAGCCCAGTATACTTTCATTAATTACTTTATTTAGTCTGTCAACAATTTCCCTTCCCTTCATAAATATGGGCCGCACTCTTTTGGTAACCATATAAAAAGCAATCGCGATAATCGGAATGATGGCAATAACGGCAAATGCCAGTTTCCAATTAATCGAGAACAGCATAAAACAGGCGCCAATAATTATTATGAGTGAAGATGCAATGGTAACGATGGCCTGCGACACAAATAATTTAACGGAATCCACATCCGCTGTAAGGTTGGTTAATAATTTCGAAGGGTTGGTTTTCTCAACATATGCATAACTCTGAATGGATATTTTAGCAGAAAGTTTTGTTCGCAGATCTCTCGCTACACGTTCAGCAGTGTTTGTCTGCAGTATACTTTGGAGATAAGTAAAAATAAAAATGACCAGGGAAGCCGAAAGAAAT
>DATHPV010000449.1:0-21249 GCA_035483495.1 Puia sp. | reverse complement strand
TGGTAAGAACAGGAGCCTGATCAATATGCAGGTAAATACCCACTTTAGCTTCCGGAGTTGCCGGATCATTGGAGTGAATGATCATATCTGCGGACTGATCAGGAGGAGTCGCCTTCGGACCATGCGCCGTTAACGTTAACTGCTGATTTTTATTTATTCCTACAGAACCTTTATCAGGACTCAGTGTCAGCCAGCCACCTGCACTATCCGTTTGTGCGTAAGCTGCCATATAGAAATCCGCAATAAAGGAAATTTCCTGGAATGCATCCGACTCGTTCACTTTGTAATAAAAGGTCTGTGTTTTTTGCTGATCTGTAGTAACATACTGAAATCCCTGAGGAAAGCGCATGCCGGAAGCATAGTCCCACTCAATCCAAAAATCTTCATACGCATTGATCAATATGTTTGAATCCAGTTTTGCAATTAAATAAGTGCCGGTGCCGGAAGTATCGGGCTGCACATCAACGGACTGTTCATAGATCACTGTTGAATTATTAATATTGGAACCGAGCCTGATTCTAAATTTGATCGTTGCCGGAAACATATTGTCGGTGCGGTATAAGTCAGCTACGTGTGAAAGATAAAAGCCCTTCTTACCTCCATTGAAACGGCTGACTGCCATGATGGTTGGTTCGTCAACACCTGTTCCCAGATAATCAACATACTGATTGCCGTTCGCCGGTTCATATGCCAAAATTGAATCCGCGAAACCACCCGGGGGAATATCCTGTGCAGGGTTTCCATTTCCCGTCAGCTGAATTGCCTGGCCGCTTCCGTACAAAGTGTAGGCATTTGGTTTCGTTCCGGTTTTCTTGATTGGCGTAACAGTTTTGACACTGTTGTATGAAATGCCCGGCCTGTGATATTCAATACTCAAATTATAATCCATATCTCCCAAACCAGTATTTCCCAATTGTACATATCTCTTAACAGAGTCAGTCTGTTCAAGTGTAATATGAATGGCGGTTGAATCTGTTGTTACAACTGGTGGCTGAATTACAGTTGCACTAATAGGAATGCTAATAGCTGTAGGATAATCGGAGCTTACATTCACAAATTCATTCACCGTACTCATAGATGGAATGGGTGTGAATGTGATATGATATTTCAGTTCGTCTCCCGGCGCCAGTGTAATAGGGAACTGTATTTGGTAGTTAGTCACTTCATCCAGGGTGAAGGCTGAGTTATTTGAAAAATCTATGTTCTGAATGGTGATGGTTTGCAAACCGTTATTCTTAATCAGTACAGGTTGATTGTACGTATTCTGAACATTATTTGGCGAAGTATATGCCACCACTTTACCGAATGCTACAGTATTGCTTGTTTTTATGCTGCTTGGTCCGTTCATATCCAATTCAAGCGGAATATGGACTGAAGAAAGTAGCGGATCGTTGGAGGTTATAGTAATATAGTCTTTATAAACTCCATTGGTCATGCTGGCCGTCGTCCAGGTTGCGGGGATCGAAAGAGATTTTCCAGGCTTCAAAGTAAACGGAATGGAAGGAACGAATTCCATGGCACCGCGATTCTTATACCAGAGTGTTTGGTTGTAAGCCAGTGTTCCGTCAGTGCCATCTTCGTTTTCGATACCTGCTAAAAGATTCTGCGTGAAATTAGATTCCGTTTCGCCCGACTGGTATAACATTTTAATCCGGCCATCCTTGTAAATAATGGTCTCGAATGTTAAGAAACCCGCGTCATTAAAATTCCCACCGTACATGTTATAAAATTCTACGATCATTTTTTCATTGTCGGTGTAATAGTAAATCTGTCCGATATATTTACGGTTGACATAATCATAAGCCTGACTCAGCGGATAATTGGCTGTTGCAATTACTCCATTGGGAGCAAGTGGTGATGGGATCGTAGGTGCAATCTGATTTACGGGCTTTTCATAATTCAATGTAATATTTCCGAGCCAGTCAATATAAAGTGAACTGTAAGTTTTGCCGTAATATGGAAATGCGAATGGAAGTTTAATTTGCTGACTTCCTATTCCCAATGGTTGAAGAATGGAAGCCGTACCCAGACCATTTGCCAGTTCAATCCAGTTATAGGAAGCAGTACTGCTGTCCATCGATTTATGAAGACTGTAAGTATTCGCGGAATCCAATCCATTTCCTATACCCTGACCTGGCTGGTTCATCACGAGCCATTGCGGATGTTCAATCATTACTTTCAAATCTCCGTCACCGTGATTGGTCACCGTAAGGTTTGCGGGAACTGTTAGACCAACATTTAATGTGTTGGTTTGTCCTCCGGTTAGTTTATAAGTCATTTTGCCAGCAGCTTTCCCGCTACCCAATAACAATACAGTAAAGACTTTCTTTGCTGAATCATCTGTTGTAACGGTTAATTTCCCCGGATAATTGGTTTCTGCTGTAGGTGCAAAAGTAACAGGGATGTGTAATTCAGAGAACGCCGGGACTGTTACCGGACCCTGGTCGGTTGTATATGCAGCATTACTAAACGACGTGGAAATTAAATTAACAGGTTTGGTTCCAGCATTCAGGAAAACCGCATCCATTTTAGATGTGGCATTTTTATAAACAGTTCCGAACGCAAGGGTATCGGTCTTCTGCATCAGTCCCTGTATACCTGTAACTGTGAAAACCACGGGCAGGTCCACTTTTTCCTGTAAAGGATCGTTGGTGGTTAGTGCAATGGAACTGTTATAAAAACTATCTATCAAACCTGCTGCAGATGCAGTCACGGTAATCTTGATACTGTCTCCCACAGCAACGGCACCGCTGGTTGGAAAAATGCTGGTAATAAATTTCGGCGCTGACGGTACGAACCATAAAGTTGTATTATCTGCAACCACGAAAGGCGCAGGTGTAACGTCGTAAGCAGCTACATTAATACCCTTTGTTTCATCTCTGCTTTCAAGACCGATTAAACCAAAACCTTCAGTAGCCCAGGTATTATTTACCGTTTTATAATTCATCTCGATCTTTCCATTGCTGTAAAGAACGATCTGGAAAGTTGCTTTGCCATAACTGAACGATCCGCCGCCAAATTCGTTGCCTCCAAAATATTCCAGGTCATTGTACTGAACAATGAATTTGCCAGGCAATGATTTGATGAAAACATGTTCGTTTGAATTAACCACCGGGAACATATACTCTACAAATAAACCGGCAATCATTCCATTTATACCGTCTCCGGGAATCGGAAGGGCATAACTGACATCATTCATAGCTCCCGGATAATTCAGTGACACCGATCCAAAACTGTTAACATATACCTGACTGATGGTATCACCATAAAATTTCATTCTGAAACCCAGTTGTGCAAGGGTTGAAGTTTTTATATCCGCAGCAAGTTTATTCGTAATGTCTGTGCCGCTCGTTGAAATATCATCCCAGCTATAAACCGGACCATCGGGTTCGTTGCTGTCGATCCAGGCATAGTCCATCGTAGCATCATTTCCCTTCGCCGATTTTGCTTTCAATTTCATTTTATTGATCGCAGCAATTTCAGGCATGGAATAACTCAATGGATATTTTCCTGTTTTGTTGGAAATGACAAAAGTATTTTTCCCAACAGAATCCACTTTGGCAACAATCTGAATCGGAACACCTTTTAAAGTCATCACCGGTGGATTAACACCTACGCCGGTACCTGAGAGGCTTAATGATCCGTCACCTGTAGTTATTGCAATTTTCGCCAGTTGCAATCCTGTTGCAGTGGGCGTAAACTTTATGGATAATTGTGCAGAGTCTCCCGGGTTCAGACTATCCGGCATAGAGACAAGGCTAAATTTATTGTTGTTGGAACTGAATTTAAATTTCTTCAAAGTCGACAATCCTGCATTGTACAACATGATTGTTGATTGCCCATCCTTACCAATAAATACTGAACCACAGTCCAAAATACCTACTTTGGAAGTGAGGGTTCCTTTTTGTCCGGTTACGGTCACAATCATTGGAACACCCGCCATTGGATTGTTCAAGTCGTTCGAAGTAATCTGGAGATTATAGTTGTACACTCCATTTCGAATCGTAGTCGCATTGCCATTAACAGCAATGGGAGCCGTCGCAAGGCCGGATAAATTACCGCTGTTCGGTTGCAGACTTATGAGTGAACCAGGATAACCTTCATTACTTAACGCATACATGAAGAATCTGGTTGGTCCGAGAATACTTGTAAGTGTAGCCCATGTCTTGCCCTTATCACTGCTTACATAAAAATCATTAGCGAGTGAATCCGGAGCGCCATATTCAGCTCCCTGGGTATATCCATACAATGGATCGTATTGATAAACTATCCAGAACCATTCTCCTGGTTTGAACAGGAAACTGCCGTTCAGTTTAGTTGGAGTAAAGGAATAATCGCTTACGGGACCTGCCAACGTCTGCTTCAACAGCAACACACCTTGTGAAGGATCACTACCACCCTTGTAAATATAAATGGTTATTGGAGCTGTAACACCTGAAGTTTGGAAAACAGTACCAACATGAGTAAGATTGAATGGTTTTTTGGTTACATCAAATCTGGTCGCAGCTGAAAAGTCAACCCGCTGATCATCGCCAATAAAATAATATGTGTAATCCTGATCTACCAGTCGCAACGTGTCGTTGAAACCGCCATCCTGTCTTGCCCAGGATGATGAAACAGGTATCGCTGCACCCGTCCAGTTCATCGGACCGGTGCCTTTATTAACGAGTTTGAAAGAAGTCGTTTTTGTAGGACTAGCCGTTACATTGATATTCATTAACAGCGTATCGGTTGGCAGACTAACTATCGGGCCATCGAGTGTAGTTACATTAACCTGATTGGAAAGTGCACTTTCATTAGCCCAGAGATCTTTAGCGCTGACGCTGATATAGTAACTGGTAGTTGGTGTTAATCCACCGATATTAAATGTTTCAGGAGAACCCGCAGGTAAAGCTTTCTTGATATATAATTTTGAAACAGTATTTTTTTGTGTACTGTCGAAAGGAGATGTTGAATAGTAAACTATATAACTATCTGCGCTGCCATTATCCGCATCAGCAGGTGCAGTCCAGTTCAAGTCGATACTGTTTTGCGCATTACTTTTTCCTGTCAGATCGGTAATCGTAACTGGTGGAATACCTTTATCTGTCTGTAATGCTTTTCCGGCATCCAGTGCACCGACACCCATCATTCCATTGTACTGAGGATCCATTGCAATAAAGGGTCGGACAGAATGGAAAAGTCTGTTTTTTAAATCATCATTTGTAAATCCCATTTTTCCAAACTGTGAAACAATCAATGCCGCAACACCCGATACATGCGGAGTAGCCATTGAAGTTCCTTCCATATAACCATAACCGTTGTTGGCAATTGTACTGGCGATCATCTGATGGCTCGTTCCGTCCACATCATCGTCTCCGCCGGGTGCTGAAATATCCACCCAGTCACCATAATTTGAATAGGAAGATTTATTATCAAAAACACTGGTTGCTCCCACTGCAATACAGGAAGGATAATAACCAGGATAGAAAAGATCATTCTGATTATCATTTCCGGCTGCAAAAATCACTACTCCACCATTCATCGGACCAACCTGATTTCCATTTACATCGCGCCCCGCTTCCTTTGTAAAATAATCTATCGCGTCCAGAACAGCCTGATCATAAACACCCGCGACTGTATAGCCCCATGAGTTCTGTGAAATAACAGCTCCATTATTTGCACCATACACAATAGCGGCCGCAGTACCTGCGCCATCTGCGCCATTGGTGCCAAAGATTTCACTCGACATAATTCGAACTCCGTCTCCATTACCAGTTCCGCCTGCAATTCCACTCACACCGACCCCATTATTATTTACAGCGGCAATCGTACCCGATGTATGTGATCCATGATCGCCGGGAGAAATCGTGCTTGAATTATCTCCAAAATTGTAACCGTGGATATCATCCACATATCCGTTGCCATCATCATCCGATCCGGGTATGCCATTCAGTTCTGCCGTATTGACCCACATATTGGCAGCAAGATCTTCGTGTTTGTAATCAACGCCTTCATCTACTACATCGACTATAACATCTGGCTTGCCTGCATTAATCTTCCATGCCGATTCCAAGTCGACATCCGCCCCTGAATATCCACCTTCCTGACCCGTATTGTGATAATTCCATTGCAGGTAATAGTAAGGGTCATTTACCGGAGCGATATAGTTTGATGCATCCAGTGGTTTTGATTTAGGTGAACCAGTTATTTTTATGATGGGTGATTGAATGGCTTTAATTATATATGCGGGCTGGGCAGTTTCAATTTCTGAAACGGACCTGAATGAATTAACTGCAGAAGAAATTTCAGTAGCATTATCAACCTGAATGGAATACCATCTGTCCAGACCATATCTCTGCTGCTTGGCTTCCATACGACCAGCATTCGGAAAAACACGGGTCATTTTGATAGCTTTAAACTGCCGGGCAACAATATCCAGATGGGCAATTCCCGTCTGGAATGTTTCCGTTCTGTTATTTGCTGAAAGCATGGGAAGTCTTCTTTGAATAGTAGCAAATGAAGCTCCCGCTTTCATCTTAATTAGGATCTTTCCTGGTCTTACATCTTTCGTCCCAATCTGTGCAGTTTGGATCTGCATTGGTGACCGCTGGATTTGCATAGGGGTGCCGGATGTTTTCGGCGTGAAAAGTTGCGCCATATGCGCTTTTTGTCCCTGAATTTTCGGAGTCTGGGCGACTAATATTTTGCTGCCCAATATCAGAATCGTACCTAAAATGATTTGCAGAAACTGTTTGTAAAAATTATTCATTGCCCTTAATTAATTGTTTGAATTGAATGCGGAACAGACTGGTTGTTAATGAGGAAATTTCCAGTTATGAAATTGTTTGTCGGAATCCACGCCCGTAGTTGCTGATTTGAAATATGCGGGGCGTAACAAATAGAAGCCTGACTGATCCACCGAAGAGTGGAAATAATTTTTTCATAACTGGTTGTTTTTGTAAAACAACCAAATGTATTGATGTTAACCACGCGTTAACGCGAGCATGAAATAACAGGTGCACCCTGATTATTTTCAATCGAAAGAATATAAATCGTGAGAATATCTAATTAATGAAGGGATATATAGAATAATATCTAACAATGGTTCATCATCCGGTCATCACGCTACACCTGGGGTTCCCATTTTTGGACTGACGGGGATAAGTAACCGATTTCCCTGTTATTAAATGTGTTGTAGATTAATTTGATTTGAATATAATATTATTTCTCCTTAGGGGTTGCCAACTGTCTGCTGTTTTTATTTCAGTTCGGCGAAAAAATTTGTATTCGTTTCAATTGAATTATCCATGCTGTATTAAATGGACTAAACAGACAATATAATTGACTAAATGAATAAAATAATGGATGAATATCAGAACAGCTCAATTCTGGTATTTTCAGACAAGATTTGCCGTATAGCTTTTTCTAACGGCATTGATTAAGCGCAATAATCCGTCGTTTTAGTGTGGGGAAGTTGATGTAGATCAAGTATGAGAGTGTGAGAGTGTGAGAGTATGAGAGTATGAGAGTATGAGAGTGTGAGAGTGTGAGGGCGCAGAAGAGTTCTATTAACTCTCACACCCTCGCACTCTCACACTTTTGTGAAGTTCTTATTTGGCAGGGGTAATCAGAATGTTCCTGAAATCAATCGCGCCATGGTCACCCTGAATCATGATTGGACCGGGTTCGCCTTCTGAACTGTCGAGAGCTCCACCGGTGATACCCGGGATCACCTGACTACAAATGACTGTTTTACCATTTACTGCAAGGGTAACAAGCCTGCCAATCAACGTAACATCATAAGATTGCCATTCTCCTGCGTCCTTTGCCATCATATCAGTCGGAACCAGGAATCCATATATAGCACCCAGCAAATCTCTGGATGGTTCCATTCCCTTGCTGTCAACGATCTGAATTTCATATCGGCCCCGCAGATATACCCCGCTGTTACTTCCTTTTGGATACCTGAATTCTATGTGTAGTTTGAAGTCGTTGAAGAGCTGGTCTGTCATGATATTTGAGCCGGAGGCCGGACTTCTCATTATACCATCTTCAACTTTCCATTGATTGGCACCGTTCACATGCCAGCCTTTCAGATCTGTTCCATCAAACAATTTAATTTCCTTACCCCAAACAGGTTCCATTTCCCTTTTTAAAGAAGGAGCGCGGGTGCCTGTCAGCGTATACTTATCGCCGTTTGACTCCACAATTGTTCCTGATAAACTGTCTCCCTGAAATTGAGCCTCAAAAACTAAATCATTGGGAGAAGGATCCCATTGCGGAGGTATGGAGAAATTCAATTTAATTCCATCGAAATTGACTTTCGAAATTGGTCGTGAGCTTCCTCCTGGCCCTACATATTGACCAATTAAAGTATGAAGCCCTGAATGATGCACTTCCAGCCAGGCGGGAAGAGATTTACCTGATTTATGAAGTGTCAGGTCCCAACGTCCTTCAAGTGGTGATTCAAAATAACCGGAATGAATGGAGGTGCTGGCGTCTGCATATTTATAAATTGAAAAGCAAAACGTAAAAACGACAAGGTTGCGGAGCAGGAAAGATAGTCTGTTCATTAGATTTTTATTAGAAAAGTGTTTTCGAATATCAGGAAAAATGCATTTAATGTTCCAAGATAAAATTAAGTAATCCTTTGCCACCATGAATCAAAAACCTGATCATGGTCCAGATCAACTAATTGCCCTATCATGGGATGTATAATGTTTACATGAAGACGTGAAGCTTCATTTTTAATTCGTATGATTGGATCATTCCAGGAATGAACTGACAACGAAAATTTCGACCAGTGCACCGGCAGGATTTTATTTGCATTCAGATCCATGCCGGCTTTTACCGTTTCTTCCGGAGTCATATGTATATATTTCCAATTCTTGTCATACTGCCCATCTTCCAAAACTGCCAAATCAAAAGGGCCAAAACGATTGCCGATCTGTTTGAAATGTGTATCATAACCTGAATCACCTCCGATAAAAATTCTCTTGCCTGGTGTGATTAATACAAATGACATCCATAAGGTTCCATTTCTTTTGAACCCTCGCCCGGAGAAATGCCTGGCAGGTACCGTTTCAACTATAAAACCTTCATCTAAAATGATTTTTTCATTCCAGTCTTTTTCTTCGATTTTATTTTTATCATACCCCCAGGATTCTAAATGTGCTCCAACGCCGAGTCCGGTTATTATTTTTCTGATTTTCGATTTAAAGGCCAATATGGTTTTATAATCCAGGTGGTCCCAGTGATCATGTGTTATAAATAGATAATCTATGATTGGAAAATCATCTGTTGTGTAAATATCTGATCCTTTAAAACTTTTGGTCGTAAATCGAAGGGGGGAAGCATTTCCGCTGAAAACGGGATCAACCAGAATTGTTTTATGATCAATCTGCATAAAATAAGAGGAATGCCCAAACCATACTAATATATTTTTGTCGGGATCAAGATTAAGAAGGTCAGTTTTTACTGACGGAAGCGTTGATGGAGGTATTTTGTTTTTTGTTTTATCAAACAGGAATTCCCGAAGTACGCGGAAATAACTGGTGCCTTCCGTAAGTGCAGGTGTGTTCGTCAGATTCTGGAATTGACCGTCGCGATAATTTGGTGAACGTTTAATTTTTACAAGACGCTCTTCCGACGGGGGTGATCCGAAACGAGTGCTGTGCATGAACAAATAAACAGCTATAATGCAAATTAAAATGAGGATACCAGAAATAAGCATGAGTTTACCAGATGATTTGTAAAGATATACATCTATAAATCATACACGGTATTGTCAGTGTTGTTGTGCGTCGTCAAAAAGCAATTTCTACGACTTATTATTAATTCAGGAAAACAGGTTAAATTCATGTTCTGAGTTCATTCCCGACAAAAAACCAGCATTGAAAAATTACCTTATCATTTTGGCTTTGTGGCTTTGCGGTAATCAGAGTTTTGCGCAGGAGAACCCAGTTAGCGGAAAAGACAGTATACCCACGACTGCAAATAAAAAAGACAGCTTATCGGGGTTTGACAAGTTTAATAAAAAGGCAGAACATCTGTTTAAAATTTTGCCTGTTCCCATTTATTCTTATTCACCCGAAGCAGGAAATATTTATGGGCTCGCTAAGTTCAACGTGCTTAGTCTTTCCAAAAAAGATTCTATTTCAAAGCCATCTAAATTATCAGAAGTATTTACTGCTTCAACCTTAGGGAGGGTCAATGCATCTATATCAACTCAACTGGTATTTGACGAAGATAAATATGTTGTCATCAGCTATGTGAACTACAAGAAGGAGCCTGAATACATCTGGGATATCGGTAACACAATAACAAATGATCCGGAACAGGATATAGTTGAGAGATTTGTATTTGCGGGAACTGCACTAAGGCAGATTAAAAAAAATCTATATGTCGGAATTGCATTTGACGTTTCCGATTATTTCAATATTCAGACCGATAGTAATAGTTTTCTCGTAACGGATAGTGTAACCGGATTAAAAGGTGGTACCAGTATCGGCTTAGGACTGGCTGCTGCCTATGATTCAAGGGATAACCGTTATAATCCACACCATGGTTCATATATTCTCGGGACTGCTTTGTTTTATCCCGGAGGTTGGGGGCCCTATGCATTTTCGAAATTTTCACTGGACGCAAGAAAATATCTGAATCCTTTTAATAAAAATGTAATTGCCGGGCAAATCACAACGAGTTATGCAAACGGAGTGGTTCCTTTTTATGAGCTTCCTCAAATGGGGGGTGACGCACAGATGCGAGGGTATTATGAAGGCGGGCTACGTGACAATGTTTTGCTGGATGCACAGGTTGAATTGCGCATTCCCATCTGGAATATTTTTGGAATAGTTGGCTGGTTCGGTGTAGGCCAGGTTGCGAGTTCATACAGTGAAATTGCTATGGACCAATTTCATTTGTCTTATGGTCCGGGTCTGCGTATTATGGTTGATTCAAAACATCAGACTAATCTCAGGTTCGACTTTGGATTTGGACCGAATGGTATTCAGGGTTTCTACATCAATTTTGGGGAAGCATTTTGAGTTTGAAAAATTAATTTCTTACAGGATCGATCACTCATATTTTTTTATCGGTTCATCCAACTCACTAAATTGGTTCTATGAAACAAAAGGTATTTCTTACCAGCTGTTTGATTATATTTTCCGGTTTTATTTACTCTCAGGGGCGGCGATTTGATTCAACCATACTGGAACAACCCTGGAACGCCTCGTGGATTTGTGTTCCGGACGAATCTCCAACGGGATTTGGAGTCTATCTGTTTCGAAAATCATTTGAACTGGTAGCCAAACCGGATTCCTATGTCATTCACGTTTCAGCGGATAACAGATATAAATTGTTTGTAAATGGAACGCAGGTCTCCCTGGGGCCGGCAAGAGGCGATCTGGATCATTGGAATTTTGAATCCATCGATATTTCCGCATTTTTGAAAATTGGAAAGAATATTGTCTCGGCTCAGGTGTGGAATGAGGGTGAATGGAGAGCAGAAGGGCAAATTTCTCTGCGCACGGGATTCATACTATTGGGTGAAGGAGTGTCTGAAATATTGAATACAGATAAAAGTTGGAAATGTATTCACGATCGTTCGATCCGGCCACTTCCCTTTAATACGAGAACATATTATGTTGCGGGACCAGGTGAACTGATTTCTATGAATGAAAATCCGGGAGATTGGCAATCCGCCGAATTTTCCGATAGCGGCTGGAAGAATGCCCAAATTATTTCTTCGGGAATTCCCAAGAACATCATTGGCGGTTATGGAACTGTAAACAGCTGGCTGCTGATTCCTTCTATTATTCCTCCAATAGAACTTACGACGCAGGCTCTTGTTAAAGTCAGAAGTTCATCAGGCATAGATTTGACGGAAGGATTTCCTTCTGCAAAAAGATCAATATCAGTTCCTGCACACAAGATTGCGACCATATTATTGGACCAGACTTTTTTGACGAATGCATATCCAACGATAGTTTTTAGCGGGGGAGCCGGCGCCGGTATTTCACTCAGTTATGCTGAATCGTTGTATACTACATACCCTTCGAAAGGAAACAGAAATGAAATTGACGGAAAAGTATTTATTGGAAGGATGGACAGTATCTTATCGAACGGAAAATCAGGTCAGGTGTTCAGTTCGCTTTCATTCAGAACCTATCGCTATCTTCTGCTCAGGATAACAACAAAAGAAGATCCTATAACGATAGATGACATTTACGGTACCGCCACAGGATATCCCTTTCAGATGAATGCGAAGTTAGAATCAGAGGATCCGGAATTAAACAGGATACTGGAAACCGGATGGCGAACGGCCAGATTGTGCGCTATGGAAACTTATATGGATTGTCCATATTATGAGCAACTGCAATATATCGGTGATTCCAGAATTCAGGCGCTTGTTTCTTTTTATAATAGTGGTGATGAAAGGCTGTTGAAGAATGCCATGAATGAAATGGATAATTCACGCCGGCCTGAAGGTGTCACACTCAGCAGGCACCCTTCTTATACCCCACAATATATTCCTACTTTTTCATTGTGGTATATAGGTATGCTGCATGACTACATGATGTATGGCAGAGACAGCATGTTTGTAATAAATAAACTTGCCGGTTCAAGACAGATACTTAACTATTTTAAACACTATCAGGGAAAGGATGGCTCTGTAACACATGTACCATTTTGGATGTTTACAGATTGGGTTGAAACAACCGGTTGGGTTTCGGGAACCGCACCTGTGGGGAAAAACGGAAGTTCTTCTTCAGTTGACCTGCAATTATTATGGGCTTATGAACTGGCCGCTGATCTGGAATCCAGATACGGGATGCAGGCTTACGCTGTATTGTATAACCAATACGCCAATCAATTGAAAAAGACGATCAAACTTAAATATTGGGATGTTACCCGTAAACTTTTTGCTGACAGAGCCGAGAAGGATTTATTTTCACAGCATTCGAACGCTCTCGCCATTTTGACCGGTGTCATCAATTATTCCGATGCAGCTTCTCTGGGAAGTAAAATTATTTCGGATACTTCGTTGGCACCTGCTTCCATATATTTTAAGTATTATCTGCACAGCGCCCTGATAAAAGCCGGAATGGGAAACGACTATTTGAGTTGGCTGGGCGTATGGCGGGAAAACCTGAAAATGGGAATGACTACCTGGGCTGAAATATCGGATATCAATAACGCCCGTTCTGATTGTCACGCGTGGGGCGCAAGTCCGAATATTGAATTTTTCAGAACTATATTAGGTATCGATAGTGATGCTCCGGGTTTTAACAGGGTAAAGATTGAACCACATTTGGGAAGTTTGAAAAATATACAAGGTGAAATTCCGCATCCATTGGGTAAAATCGGAGCACGGTATCTATTTGAAAACGGAAAATGGAAAGTTCAAATAGATCTCCCTAAAAAAACCGATGGACATTTGATCTGGCAAAATAAATCCTATCCTTTGAATGAAGGGCAAAATGATTTCTCTTTTTAACAGAAAAATTAATCGGTTATCTTCTAACTTTGCAGAGGCCATATGACGTAAATTATCTGAATTAAAGAAAAATCAATTTAAATGTGATGGTGGAGAAGACGCATTCAACTTTAAAATGTATTATTTGTGGATTTCCATTGTACAATACAGACAGATGCATTAATGAGTCGAGCTATCATTGTTCCTCGCCGGCAGCCAGGTTTTGGGATTATGACAGAGGCAGCTTAGAACAATCAAAAGCCAAAGATCATTGGGATCGATCCAAACAGGACATTCCAAACAGCGAGATCGAAGCCGCCTGATTTTTCAATCGTCGGAGTTATTTTGAAATTTATTCAAAAGATCATAAGATGGAAACGTCAAATGAACGTAAAACATTTTCCGAACTAATACAAGGTGTAAAACCTGTTTTAGTCGATTTTTCTGCTGAATGGTGCGGGCCGTGCAAAATGATGCCGCCAATATTAAAAGAATTGAAACAGACGACGGGAGATAATTTGACAATTCTGAAGCTGGATATTGATAAAAACCCAAAAATAGCAGGGTTATATTCCATTCAGAGTGTACCAACTATGATTCTGTTTAAAAACGGGGAAATAAGATGGAGGCAGAGTGGTGTTTTAAATGCAAAACAAATTAAATCGGCTATTGACCAATTCGTTTAATCAATACCAATCAAACGCGTAAGCGTAAAATAACGAATTTCTTGAAGATCATTACCGTGCTGAGTTTACTGATTACAATGAAATTTACCTTGTATGGGCAGGCTAACTGGACTATTGAAAAAGAGAAAGACGGAATAAAAATCAGCAGCCGGCCGGCTTCTTCTTCCCAGTTTAATGACATCCGCGTTGAAACTGATCTTCCTGGAAATATCGAACAGTTAAAATCCATTTTGCTGGATGTGAATAACTACAAGGATTGGAGTTATGCAACTAAAAAATCTTCGCTTATCAAGACGATTGGGCCTGGCAAATTGATCTATTATTCAGAATTTGAAGTTCCCTGGCCTGCAACAAACAGGTATTTTTATGCTGATATTGATTTGAAGCTGGATTCGGCGGCTCGTACATTAAATGTGATCGCCGTAAACCTTCCGAATTATTTACCCGCATATAAAGATTTAGTTGAAGTGGTTTTTACAAAAGGTATTTGGAAAGTTTCAACTATTTCAAATAAGTCCATTCATGTTGATTATTCTCTGCAGCTGAATCCCGGTGGTTCTCTGCCTTCCTGGGTAATTAATCTTTTTTCTTCAAAAGGACCCATGGAGACTTTTGAAAATATAAAACAAAAAATGATTGCTTTAAATAACGGGACAAAAAATTAATTTTTCATGTTTTCACCTGTTAATTTCAATCAGTAATACCCAGGCATCAAGAGATGCTTTCAGAAAAGAACCTATTACTGAAGTCACTAGCCAGTACATTCCGGAATTATTTCCGTTAATCAAATAAAAGCCGCTGATTATATAAGGAAGTAAAGCGATCTGATTAAGACTCATGTTCAAAAGATATAGTTTCTTGTAATGCTCTTCTTTATTTGTTAATATTCCGAAATCAACTTTCAAAACCGCTATCCAGGATAACAATCCGGTGATTAGAATTTGAAGCGCAAGGGTTTCAGGTGTTTCGGATGGAACCAACATGAACAGTGATATAATCAGGATGGTAAGAAGCATCATCATGGATATGAGCGCCCGACCCGGAAGAGCGGGTATGGCCAAAATCCTGGAGAGATTTATGGATACTCCTACGAAAATCAGGCCTGTTAACGCTGCCGATGCTCCTGCGGTAGCGATGAAGAAGTCATGCCATTCATTCATATGAAGATTTGATTGGTTACAGTGCTGAAATTACTGATTTTCGGCAATGTTGATACCCGGATATCGATCACATCAAACTCAACTATAATCTTAAATCTCCCGGCCGGTTTTTTTCGTATGTGTTTAAAAAATGAAAATCCGTTTATTGTTCGGGATATCCATCCTTGGAGCATTTGCAAGCTGTTCACACCCAAATAAGCCAATAGTAAGTAATCAATTTATCGACAGTCTCATATTCAACTACAAAGAACCTCAATTTGTAAGATCGAATGATTTATCGATGCAGTTTTGGAAGAACCGCATTGACTCAATTCATCCCGGCATAGTCAGTGAATCGAAATTAGCCGGATTGCTCTCCATGCGTTTTCATTTGTTTGGTGATATTCGGGATATAAAGATGGCCGGTAGCATTTTAAGAAAAATTGATGAGGATTTTAATCACAAAGAAGCACAGACTAAACTTACACTTGTCAGCTATTCGATACTTCAACATCGGTTTAAAGAGGCAGATAACTTTTTGAATGAGGCTAAATATATCGGACTGAAAAAATATGACCTATTAACTTCATCATTTGATGTGGATTTTGAAATGGGGAGGTATTTTGCTGCTGACAATGAATTAAAAAGTTTGAAATCATCATCTGACTATGGGTATTTCTTCAGACTCTCTAAAATGAATCACCTGAACGGATTACTTGACAGTTCTATTCACAACATGATGCAGGCTGCTTATTTGGAAAAGGGCAATCCTTATCTCGAACAGGTGGCTCTTACGAATGCCGCAGATCTGTATGTTCATGATGGGGATCTTAAAAAAGCTGCCGATCTGTATACGAAGTGTATCAGAATGAATGCTGCTGATTTTCATAGCATCCTTGGATTGGGTTGGATCGCACTCGTAAAAGATAAGAATGACTCATTGGCCGAAAAGGCATTTAGTTTCGTTCAAAAACATAATAGGTTGCCCGATGCATATTATAAGCTCACGCAGATGGCTGAGTCAAAGGGTGACACCAGTCTTGTAAAGAAATGGGCAGAATTTTTTACATCCCGGGCAACAGACACGGCTTATGGTAATATGTATAACAAATATCTGATAGAACTTTATACAAGTGTTTTACAGAATCCGTTACTCGCGGAACAAATCTCAAGAAAAGAATTGCAAAACCGGGCTACGCCTCAAACATACGCATGGTATTCGTGGTGCCTGTTTTCAAATAATAAAAAGGAAGAGGCTTACGAACAGTTTGAAAAAAATGTTTCGGGAAAGCCTCTTGAAGGTCTTGAACTTTATTGGATGGGAAGACTAATGCAGGGCATGAACAAGGGATATAATGCACAGCTGTTTTATAAAGCGGCATATACCAATAAGTATGATCTTAGTCCGGTTATTTTGAATGATCTGGAAAAACGCCTGAACTAGCGAGCTGTTTTAAAAATAAAAGTCTAAAATGTGCAGAGCATTTTAGACTTTATACTTTTTGATAAACTACAGGATAATCTACCAGGGACTGGCTTCGTATGGGAATGAAGCGAGAAACGGTTTATCGTTTCCGTTTACATGATCACTTGTAAGACCGGGGTTGTCGCTGCCACCCGGGCCACCGAATACGAGCGTAAGCTCAACGTCTATTACATCATCACTCAATGTTCGACCTGTCAAAACCTGGGTTCCATTGTAAAAACTGGTCACACCAATAGTAGAAGCGTTCAGCACGTCGGATGAAACAACTCCTATAAACTGATCCGCTGTCAGTCCGAGCAGGTTGGTGGTGAATTTTGGATTTAAAGTTAGTAAGGAGGTTTTCATATCGTTGGTAAATAAGCCGGGCATGCTAGATGGTATAGTTGTATTGAAACTGTCCTTACCACTCGCCGGAATAAATACTGTATTGATGGCAGGCCTTCCCACCTGATCAGCCTGATCATAATATACTGTTGGTGTTGGAGCAGGGCCACCACCATTATTTGATTTACTGCAGGCAGCTATACTCATCGTTAAAATCAATGAGCCCAGTATGATTTTTCTGATTTGATTCTTTTTCATGTTTATAATTTCTTAATTGATAGATTATTAATTTAAATTCGATAAGGTTCTATAACTCTCTCTTTTTTGTAGTAAGCCAAACATTTATTTTTCCGGTGCTGTTCAGAAGCGACTTTGGAACTTCTGCCACAACGCTCATAACATTCGTACCCGCAAATGAGTCACTGCCGGGATTATTAAAACCAGCTGCTTTACCTGCAAGAATTGCATGGTATTGATTGAGATCAAAGAAGAAAGGGTCATCACGAGGTCCCGCGAATACTTTGACTCCATTTGTACTGGTGGAAATAGTGGGAGAGGACCCGTAAGGGGTAACAGCTACGGATGTTGTGAGGGTTCCTTCCACTACGCCGCGAAGTCCTGTAAGGGATGGCTTTACGGGTCCGTAAAAATTCATCATTCCTTTGGAATACACAGCCTGAATAACCAGGTCCTCCACATTATCTCCATTGTTGTCAATATTAAACTGGATTAATGTATTGGAGTCGAAAGCAGCGGCTGCTGTTGAAGCTGGAGCAAGCAGCCCCTGCGTGTTTCCGATGAATACCAGATTATTGGTATCTGCGCCATTGAACACATACAAGTCCGTAATGTCTGTTGTTTGATTTTTTACTGCAGGTGCGTCGATATGATCTGACGCGAGTAAGAAACCACCAATCGTGGTAGCTATAGCCACCAGGACGATTAACACAAGTTTTTTTTGTTTCATATGATTTTAATTATGTGATTATTTGAAAGACCTACGAGAAATTCAGCAGATCAGATTTTTTTAGAGAATTTATTATCGTGAAGTTGCGATTGGCAGAAAGAAATATTCTTGTTCTGTCCCTTTTGGAATTGTTCGTTCGTCTTTATGTTATTCATTCATCAAAATAAAAATCATGAAAGAGTATTTATTACTGCTAAGAGGGGGGAAACCCGCGTCTGCAAAGACTGAATCAGAAAACAAAACTGAAATGCAGGCCTGGGGAGCCTACATGGGCAAACTTGGCAAAGAGGGCCAGCTTGGCGGAGGATTGCCCCTGGTATCCGGAGGCATGGTGGTTTCTGCAGCAGGCACCTTGTCGGAACCCGTCAAATCCCCCAAAGAAGGTATCGTTGGAGGTTATCTGATTCTTAAGGCTGACAGCCTTCAAAAAGCGGCAGAATTGGCAAAAGCATGCCCCCATATTGCCAATGAAGGCAATATAGAAATAAGAGAGATTGCGCCGATGCCCGCCATGTAAACGTTATAAAGCAGTGTGCCATTTCAAATGGCACACGCTTATTGCGAATGGCCTTTCATTCGGTGTTAGGAATTTTTTACCGGCACAGACAGTATAATGGTAATCACGTTGCCCACGGAGCCACCGGGTTTTCCAATATTATAGTCTTCACGTTTGATGGTGAATTGTCCGTTAAAATTCCCGCCGGAGTCTTTGTTCGCGAATGTGAAGGGTATCTCACATGGTTTGGCAACGCCCTTTATCGTCATTGTTCCGATTGCTTTATATCCTTCTGAAGTTTTTTCAATTTTTGTTGATTTAAAACTGATCCGCGGAAACTTATCGGTATTCAACCATTCTTCCTTATTCCTTAAGTCGCTGTTACGCAAGCTTACGCCGGTACTGACGGTTTTTGCATCAATACTTGCTGTTATGGAACTTGCAGAAAGGTCTTTCTCATTGAATTTAATTTCTGCCTCTAATCCCGTAAAACTGCCATGTACTGTTCCGAACGGGCCATGTAAAGTAAAATTGACCTTAGCGTTCGCCGTATCTACCTTCCAGTTACCGGTTGCCGGCAGTATGAATACAATAGCGGTAGCCGCCAGGAGTTGTTTAAATTTCATACGCTTTATTTTTATTGATTGTGTAATGCAAACCCATTGTTCTTTGTTTTTTCTGCGAGAAACACGTGAATACCTGCATAGAAATCCACACCTTGCAGGTCATTTAATTTTAACAGGCTCCCGGGCGCATCTCCTCCTATGAAAAAATAGTATACTCTCACGGCCATGCCTATCCGTGGTCGCCATTGGTTATAATATAACAGGGACATCGGAATACTTACTTCTCCCCATAACGTTTCATATCGGGGAGTCAGTGAATAAACATCCGGTCTTGTTACCCCGGGATTGTTGCCATGTCCGAGTCCTTTGATGATCGTCAAATTCGCAAAGAAGTTTTTATAAATATTCCAGTCAGCCTGGATACTTATTGCAGCCGGCAAAGCCATATTGAAATGATTTGCAGTAAGAGATTTTAATGAATCGCCTTTATAAAAAACGGCACTCAGTGTTTGATCAAATTGCACATTACTCGAAAATTTTGATTGGTGCCAGTTGGAAAAATTTGCGCTGTCAGTCTGGAGGTGATAAGAGGCGCTATTCCTGTTGAAATTGATATAACCAACATCAATAAGTGAAACGCCTATTCTATATACATAGTTGGAACCTTTCTGTTTGTCTTCATCCTGTTCAGCGTTATAAACTGCCGGATCTTTCAGATGTAAATACGTGAATCCGATATCCATGCCAAATCCATGTCCATGGTTCAGATCACCATAATTGTTAATTTTTCTATAGGTATCGATATCGGTTCTTCCATAGTCAACCGAAGTGTTAGTAAACACAATATTGGCCGTATCATTGATCCTATATGTAATATTGGTGTTCTTTGTATATGCTGCAGCAATGCCCTGTAAATAATTCAGACTGATACCGCCTTTCAGTTCATCCCGTCCCTTGTTGTACAAAACAGTTGCATAGTGGAAACCATATGATATCCAGTTCATGGCGTTGACCCTGGATGTGCTGTCGTGAAAATCGGTATGCCAAAGATCCGGCTGCAACAAATAAGCAAAAGAGTTCTGGGCAAGATTCCCGGAAATATCCTTAATGTTTGAATAAGATCTTTCAGCAATGGTGAATCCAATAGTGTGTTTTTTAGCGACCTTGATAAAGAAGGACGGGCCCAGGACTTCAGCGGAAAAAGTAAGGTTGTACAGTTTACCCGGATCCTGTGAATTAAAATGAGTCAGGAACAAATCTTCGTGTATGCTTCCTTTAATGATCTTGTTGACACCAAAAAATGACAGAGAATTTTTGGGAGCGTATAGAAACGTATTGTCGAATACTTCATCCACGGAGATAATATTAATATCCCATTTTAGTTTTGAATCAGCTATAGAACTTGGATTCAGAAGAGAACCCTGGATCCCGGCATAATTGCTATTCCGTATTCCAAGATTTTGTTGCGCCAGTAGATAAAAGCAATTGCCCAAACATATAAGGAAGGCGATCATCTTTTTCATAAAACAATAATTAATCCCTGCACGGAATTTGTTACTATGGCGTAATAAAGGACTGGGATTAATCGAAAGAGCAAATTGTTATGAAACTCTTCTTTAAATAAAGACCGACCGTATCGAAACGACCGTTAATTCAAAAAAAACAAACGCTGAATAAAATTACTATCCAATTTATTTTAAATAAGTACGGTAGCAGGTGAATAATAGTTGCGTTATATTATTCTGGAATTAACTTACATCATTCACAGTTTTCTATTCGATATTTCGTAACCTGGAGTAGTGAACTATCATCACCATATTAATCCTAAATGATGCTGAAAATATTCTACAAAATCGACAGAGAAATAAGGAAGTCTTTCTTTTCGGAGTTTTCAAAAACAATGCCTGCTTTCAACGATTATTTACTTAAATTCATGGCAGACTGCTTCCGACCAGGCCTTCAATGAGTTTGATTGCCAATAAAATGAACAAATGAAAAAACCATTATTTCTGTTCTTGCTAACAATCGTATTTATCCTGTCGGGTAAGGTTGTCATTTTCGCTCAAAACAACCAGCCATTGTACACGGCTCCGTTAGGTGTTCAGGCGTATACATTCAGAAAAAGC
>DATHPV010000448.1:0-9782 GCA_035483495.1 Puia sp. | reverse complement strand
TGGAAAGAACTTTTGCGTGACAAAGGATATACCGTGGGAAGATTGGATTCGCGTTATCTGGGTATAGATAAGCAGGATGCAGGTGATGGTCCGGATTATAATGCTGAATTAGCATCCTGGCTGCACTCTTTCACACCTGCCATCAATATTTATCTTCGTGAAGAACTGAACTATAAAACAAATTTGAAATATAATATGTTCGGACCTGTATTTCCATGGAACGACAACAATGATCAGACGGGAGAGAATCTTCGTCAGGCGATTGCTCAAAATCCCTATTTGCATTTAATGATTCTTTCGGGTTATTATGATGGTGCCTGTGATTACTTTAATGCAAAATATAGTTTATGGCAGTTGGATCCGAGCGGCAGACTGAAGGACCGCCTCAGCTGGCATGGGTACCGGAGTGGTCATATGATGTATCTGCGTAAACAGGACCTTGCTACAGCCAATGATCAGCTGCGTGATTTCATCAAAGCTTCCATACCGAAACCCGGGGAACCTGCGAAATATTAGTCGTCCGCGAAAATCTTTTAACCCGATAACAATTAATGAATTAGTTGAAATCGGATCTCAGGAAAGCAAACAGAAAAGCAAATCAGTCTCCAGTTTAGATTCGTCCTTCATCCAGTGACCATATATTTCAATATAGGGTAAGATAGTCTCAAAGCCTTTTCTTTTTAATTCATCTCTCATCTCCTGTCCGGCACTTTTTATCAGCTTGTAAGGTCCAATATGTTTATAATGCGCATATTTTAAAAGAGTAATTGTTTTTTGCTCCAGTCCGGTTTCCTGATTTGGAACGTCGTTCAATTCTACTCCTGCGAAAACATTTTCGTTCTGTTCGTAAACCCAAACATTAAGACCCCTATTTTTTAAGTTGTTTGACTTGACTGCCCGCCACATTTTGTCGGATAATCTAAAAGCAGTTGAAGCATAATCTTTATTCTCTGCTATTCCGGAAAAACCATAAAGAGAAAAACTGAGGGGTTTATCAATGATTTGAACATTCATAAACATTTAATTTATTTGAAAGGTAATATGAGAGATTTAAAAACAACAATGTTCTATACTGTACAATGTACAAAAATGGGTTCATGTAATTCAAATCGATATTATATATCCCTGCCCTCGAGGGAGTTTCCAATCACTCTTATCAGAGATAGTTCGGTGAATTTATTGTCGATACCGTCGGATATTTCATGCCACTCCAGTGGTTCGGATTCTTCACTAACAACGGGTAATAACTCAATTGTCTTTTCGCTTAAATGAGCAGGTTCCATTGAATACCGCACGACGAATGAAGATATTCCGTCTCTCTGCCTTGTCGCTACAAGACCCGTATAATTTCGGCCGCGGAACTCGAAATCAATATAAAATTCTTCGTCATCCATTTTGATTTTCGTTTTTCATATTTGCTTGCAAATCGTTCAATCGGGCCTGTAATATTTTCATTTCATGGAATATTGTTTTCAGTTCACCCAGTTGCATATCTTTTTTAACGGCCAGGTCAAAGGCTTTTGTAACGTATTCCAATTGTTGTTGAAGTAGAATAATTTCCGAAGCCTGATCGGGAGGTTGCATGGTGATAAGTTTACGTTTTCGAAAACTTATCAGTCTGAAAGATGAGGGAGAAACAAATTGCCCGCAGGGGGTAATTTTATTTGCAACTCAAAACAAGGTTGAGGCTATAAGATGACCCGCAAGGTACACTTTAATCCCGACTATCAGGGAAAAATAATAACGTGACACGAATATCTGCTTAATTGTACCAGACCGCATATCCCTGTTTTCTTAAATCAAGTGCAAGTTTTTCTTCCATAAGAAGTGCTTGCTGTCTTGTCATTGGTTGCTCATTGATATGTTCGTAAAGGCTTGGACGCAAGTAGATACCATATTTCTGAACAATATTAGCGGAGAGTTTATGACCCTTCTTGTTCACATATCCGGTTTTGTGTTGTTTCAATCGTTCTGCAGGAGTTTTACTGGTCATACCCACATAAAGACATTCGAGTACGCCATTAAATTGCGGATTGGCGTTTCGGAATTTTGCATTTTCCGTAAAAACTTTCTTCGACAGCTCTATAACATAAACCTGATACTTCATCCGGTTCAATTGATAATATGATCGTCACTCTCACAATCAGGGACACACAATCAGTCAGTAATTTAACTTATAACGGAGTTATGAAATAAATAAGTCTGCCATTCATTTTTATAAGTTGTTCGATTTTTTGAGCGACAAAATCATGCATAAGCAATTTCTTTTCAATCAAAAGGTCAAAAATCCAGATCAAATCCCTCACTTCTAATTGCTTTGACTGGCAAAACTGTTTCAGAGGTCCGGTACCCGATATGGCAATTGCTTTTAAATGAATAGTCAGCCATAAAACAGACTTATCTGCAAATTCCAATGATCTGGCAGGAGTCAGATTTACAACTTCTTCAAATTCATTTTCTGACAACAGATAAACAATCAGCTGTTTCGATTCGATAAAATCTTTTAATGATAAAATTTGATCTTCACTTAACTGATCTATAATTTCCTGCGTAGTGTATACTTCGAATCCGATTTTGAATATCCATGCCAGCATCTGAATTCTCGTCAGATCTATAAAAATATTGGCATCTATTATGGTCAGTTTCATTTCTTGGCACGGTCAAGCAATTCTCTGAACTCTCCCAGTCGTTGGTTATTAAGCGCGGCGCCTTTGGTAGTCGAGATAATTTCTTCAGCAATTGCCCGATACAGCAATTGTAGAAAGCGATCCGAATATTCCTTCCCGGTGTATACCACCAACTCTTTTTCTTTCGTTTTGTATTTGTTATATCTGATCATAAAGAATCTGTGATAGGTAGAGGTGACGATTCCAAGGCTCATGGCCTGGTAAACAATGGCTGAAAGTGAAATGCCATATTGTCCCGCTATAATATCGAGTTCCCTCATCATGATATTAGTTCGTTTGCTTCCAAGAATCTGCATCAGCTTAGTGGGAAGCAGCAGCATGGCTGATGCAAAACGATCACATATTTTCTCCGCCTGTTTTTCATCAAATGCACTCAGGTCAAGATAAAGATGTCCCAGTTCATGGAGCGCGCTAAACCTTCGTCGGACTATGGGAATTTCCTTGTTTTCATTTAGTACAATTATTGCAAGTTTCTTATTAAGCAGGGCGGACATACCCGAAAACGAAGGATTTGTGTCCATTAAAAAAACTTTGACGCCGTTTCCCTCCAGAATTTCAACGATGTTGGTTAATGCATCTTCACCAAGTTTCCATTTTTTTCTCAGATCTAAAACCGATTTTTCTACATCGGCTTCAGTTTTCACAGGATAAGTTTTAGGGATAAAAGAGATTTTATTGTCAATACCAAGTATATCTTCGAGTTCCAGGTAACGTTCCAGATAGTCAATGGTTTTTGCAGTTATTTTTTTAAGTTCTTTTACAGGCAGTTTCTTCAGTTTACGAAAACGCAGATCTTCCAGGCGCACCACAGTCTCCCTGACAAAATAATCAGCCGGTAGCTGGAGCGCCTTGCTCAGTATACTGATCGTCTGACTGTCAGGTTTCGCCTCGCCGGTTTCCAGTCTTTGTAGAGCCTGCTTATTAAACTGATTTTTTATTGCATCCGACAAATCCTGCAGGGAATAGCCATTCATTTTTCGGGCAGCTTTTAGTCTTTCTGGAAAATGCTTCATGAGTTTAATTAATGTGCAGGCTCAATGTGTAAAAATAATTTTTGGACAAATTTAAAATATTTAAGCATTTCGTCTGATCCTGTTGTATATTGCATCATTGGTTTTTGATTGATCCGGTGAATGTAGGGAATGGAAAAGAATCGATATCCGATGTCAAAGGGAAATCATCGGGTTATTTGCTGCGAAAAAGATAAGAACTTAACCCGAATGCTGCGGGTTATTTAACGGAGATATTTAAGACCGAATAAATTAAGCCATTAAGAAAAATTAAAATAACAGGATTCATATTTAATTAGTTAGACCAGCCGCTGTTGGTCCATTTCTCTTATAAGAACAACGCTGATTCCATTTAGACAGAATAAAGTACGAGTCGGTAAGGACTACCCACATTATCAAATTCCACAGTTTTACCCGGTCCTTGCAGTAATAATCACCACATTTTCTATTTCTAATACATTTTGTATGAATCGCGAAGTAATAACTTCCGAACTCAGGAATGATATTTCCACACATAGTTATCAAGAGCCCGATATACTTGACCCGATAATTTATATTATCTGCCAGGCGATGCCAGTAGAAAAAATATTTTTGCTCGGAATTTATCCCGCTAATCCCAGCACTTTAGGTATAGAATATGATTTGCTGGTTTTGTTTAACGCTTTGGATAAACGGCCAACTCATGAGCTTGAAAGCCTGATTTTAAATCGTTGTCATGATTTTGCCATGATCTCGGTTTCAGTCTTCAACATCAATAAAGTAAACCAAATGCTCAGAGAGGGTAATATTTTCTTTTCTTCGATATGTAATTCTGAAAAAATACTTTTTGATAAAGACGGCCTGCATCTTGCAAATAGCAGTTTATGTGAACAGCGACCTGATTTTTACAAAATAGAAGCAGAATTTTCCGGACTCATGTCAAAAGCCAGCGCCTTCCTGCGCGGAGCAATCAGTTATAGAAAAACAAATGACTTTCAATTGTCTGCTTTTATGCTCCATCAAACGGTTGAACATACAATGAATGCTTTTCTATGTCCTTTAATGGGTTGCAGGATTCAGACTCATAATCTGACCAAATTGTTGCTTTATGCCAGGCGTTTCTCCATACGATTTTATGAAATATTTCCGAGAGATACTGATAAAGAAGTCAAACTTTATCAGACCCTTCAAAAGGCATACATCTACGGAAGATATAAAAATAATTTTCAGGTGGAAGAAGAAACTCTTCTGATACTCGTCGACAGGTCAGTCGCGTTAATAGCGTTAGCCGAATTTGTTTTTAAAGAAAAAATCGAAATATTGCAATCGGGACGCACAAATATTAGTTGAAGGTTAAATACCGTTCATATGTCAACAAGGCTTAAAAAAAATGCGAATCCATATAAAGTCATCGGCGACTTTTTTTCTTTTGCCTCAATGAGTCAACATCGGAAATTTATTTATTCTATGTTAGAGGCGGCTTACAGTGAGGATTATTGGAGAAAATCTTATCCCGGCGTTGTACTTCTATACCAAGAGCAGATAGAAAAACTGATAAAAGCAATTCATAAAATTCTCAGGGAGGATAAGAATAATACAAATCGCAGAAGGGTGGTACTGACAGATAAAAAATCTGTTCACCATACGATCGATCCCGCCAGTTATTTTGGGAAGCATAAGGGAGATGCCATGTGGGCTTTTTTCCCGAGGCACCTTTCAGGAAAGGAATTTATCGATCCATATCAGGCGTTGGAAAAATGCTTCGAATTCATGAGTTTGAAAGAATGGCTTTTAGGACTTAGGGAATTAGTATTTTATGCGCTTTCGCCTAATGGAAATGAGTCTGCTTTGGATTTCGATTTTCTGAAAATCAATAATCTTTTACAAAAATTAATAGAGGCTTCTCACCTGATCCTTGTTCGTTTGGCTGAAGACAAACCCTAAAGATCTATTCAGATCGAAGGCTCATCACCGGATTAGAAATAGCAGCTTTGATGGCCTGGAAGCTGATAGTAATCATTGTAATTATAATGGCCATTATTCCTGCCATAATAAATACCGATGGACCTATTGAAATCCGGTATTCATATTTCTGCAGCCAGCCCGTTAAAAAATATACGGCAATGGGCGATGCAATAAAACAACTCAGTAATACGAGCAGGATAAAATCTTTTGAAAGTAACATCCATACCTGCAGTATTGATGCACCCAATACTTTTCGTATTCCGATTTCTTTCGCCCTTTGTTCTGCTGTATAAGCAGCAAGACCGAACAAGCCAAGGCACGAAATAAAAATGGCGAAGATTGCAAATAATCCTGCAAGTTTTCCAATGAGTTCTTCCAGTTTAAATTTAGCGGCGTAACTCTCATCTGCAAAACGGTAACTGAATGGGTAGGCCGGATTAAATTTATTGAAAATAGAACTTAGTTGCGCAACGGCGTCCTGTGTTTTAACAGGCGCAGATAATCTGTAGATCATTACATTTTGCGGACTGACTTCATAGCTGAAAATAGTAGGGTCGGCAGGTGAAAATGGAGACGCCATCAACGCATCTCTGACAATACCAATTATTTTAAATCGCGTATCCATATTCGTTATAACCTGATTAACCGGATTCTTCAGTCGCAATAGCTTCACAGCAGCTTCATTAAATATTACATTCAGTGTATCTGAACTGCCGGAAAAATTTCTTCCTTCTTTCATAGTCATGCCAGCAGTATGAAAATAATCTTCGGTTACATGTATATAACCCATGTTTACAGATTCACCCGGTTTTTTGCCAGGCCAGTCGTCCACATCGCGGTGATTGCCACCGGTAGTAACGTCATTTGAAGAAGTCGTTATCATTTCGACGATGCCTTTTCGTATTATTTCATTCCTGATTGCTGCATAATTATGGATCACATCTTCATCCAAATCTGTCATCATCAGTCTGTTTTTATCGTAGCCTGAGGGCCTGTCCTTAGCATGTTGAATCTGCTGATATATGATGAAAGTGCTGATGATAAGTGCGATTGAACAGGTGAATTGCAAGACCACCAATATTTTTCTAGGCAGTGTGGCTGCCTTACCTACATGGATATTGCTTTTTAATACTTTTACCGGATTAAAGGAAGAAAGGTAAAATGCGGGTCTGCTGCCTGCGGCCAGGGAAGTTATGAGAACGCAACCCGTGACTATGATCCAAAATATCGCGTTTGTAAATGGAATTTCCAGTTTACTGTTCGTAAGTGTATTGAATGATGGAATGGCTAGTTGAACAAAGAGAATGGAAAATAGGAAAGCAAGAACAGTTAGTAATAAGGATTCAATAAGAAATTGAAAAACCAGTTCTTTTCTACCGGAGCCAATTGCTTTTCTAACACCTACTTCTTTTGCTCTTTTTTCTGACCTTGCTGTAGTGAGATTGATAAAATTAATGCAGGCGATCAGTAAAACCAATATTCCAACAATACTAAAAATACGTACATATTCAATGAACCCGCCAGCTGGTTTTCCATTCTCGAAGTTTTCAAACAAATGCCAGTTTTCAATTGACTGAAGTACAACATTCGTTACCATTGAAAAGCTATTATCCTTTTCTGTCTTCTCCAGATCTCTTATTTTAGGAGCCACCTGGGCGTATGTCACTCCTGGTCTTAGTTGGACGTAGACTGCAAAATTGGTCCAGCCATATCCTGCAGAACGCGCCTGTTTTACCCAGCTTTCTGTTGATTCCAGATAGCTGAACGGTACTAAAAAATTAAATTGTAAAGTCGAATTGGCAGGAATATCTTTTAAAACCCCCGTGACTTTTAAATTATTTTTATTATCGAAGCGAACGGTTTTGTTAATCGGATCTTCATTGCCGAATAAAGCCTTTGCCGTACTCTCGGTAAGTACTATACTATAAGGATCTTTTAATACATTATTAGCTTCGCCTTCGAGTAAACGATATTGAAACATAGTGAGAAAATCTCCGGCAACCATATTACCGGTCAGGTAAAGTTTCTTGTCTGCTGCCATCAATCCGTGTGAGCTACCGCCATCTGTTTCAGCAACAGATTTGATTTCAGGTATCCGATTTCTTAGTACGTCCGCTAATTTTAATGATGTGCCGCCGAAATTGAGTGTATCACCATTTCCGTAAAAATTTCTGCGCACCTGATATAACTGTTTATAATCAGGAAGAAACCTGTCATAAGAGTATTGGTTATAAACCCACAAACCAATGATCAATGCAACGGCCATACCTGTTGCGAGTCCGAAAATATTAAGTGCACTATAACCTCTGCCGCGTATGATATTCCGCCAGGCGGTTCTTAAATTATTTTTGAGCATGCGTATAAGTTTTACTCTGAACGAAGGCTGGTTATTGGATTTGCGAGTGCAGCGCTAATTGCACGATGTGCAACCGTGATCCAGGCAATCAATACCGAACTTCCGATAGCAAGT
Organism: Puia sp.; assembly: GCA_035483495.1. GTDB lineage: Bacteria > Bacteroidota > Bacteroidia > Chitinophagales > Chitinophagaceae > Puia. The sequence goes on along the minus strand of DATHPV010000448.1, from coordinate 1,671 downwards.
AAAAATATAGAAGCACTGAGTGGAATTCGATATGCATAGTTCTTCAGCCATTCATACATGATGTAATAGGCGATTGGTGCAGCGATTATAAATGCCAGAATAATCAATAATGTAAATTCCTTCGACAATAGGTAAATTATATTGCGTACGGACGCACCCAATACTTTGCGGATGCCCACTTCCTTTGTTCGCTGAACGGCCATGAAGGAAACTAATCCGTACAAGCCAAGACAACTGATGAATATGGCGATGCCTGCAAATATTTTGTAAAGTTTCGAAAGCTGGTCTTCCTGTTTGTAAAAATTTTCAATCGTTTGATCCAGGAATTGATAATCATACACGTAATCAGGATACGTGTTTTTCCAGAGTTTTTCTATAAAGGGTAATACCGTCTTTTCAGATCCTGGTTTTATTTTGATATTGATGGTTTGATATACGCCTTTCCACGTGCTCATAACTACCGGTGCCAGCGGTCTCCTCAGCGAACTGACATTAAAGTCCCGAACGACGCCAACAATATTTGCTTTAAAATGGCCGTCCCAGAAATCGATCTGTTTGCCGATCGCATCCTGTGGATTTCGAACTCCCATTTTTTTCAGCAAAGTTTCATTCACTACAAATTCCCGTACCGTATCACTGGGACTATATGCATGGCCCGCAATAAACTGAAGGTTAAATGTTTTGAAATAATCAGGATCAGCCCATTTTAAGTTTGCACTAAAATCGGTCGATTTTGCTGCATGATCATATTTAAAATCACTGCTCCAATTGTTATCGGATGCAGGGCTCGCATAACTAAAACTTAATTTCTGAATATCAGGATTTGCTCGCAGTTTGTCACGAATGAAATCCATCTTAGTCAGGTTGATACTGTCGTTGATCAAAGGCACATTGATAATCGCCGCCTTATCAAATCCAAGTGATGCGTTTCTAAAGAAATTCATCTGACTTACAACAAGTATCATTCCGATAATGAGTATATGAGCAATTGCGAATTGAAGAACCACCAGACCTCTCCTGAGCGATACACCACCCACCATTTCAGAGGATATCTTACTCTTTAATGCTGTGATCGGGTTAAATCCCGATAATATAACTGCGGGGTAACATCCCGATAAAAGAGTAACAACCAACGCAGTAATTGTGATGAACAGGATGAGGGAAGGATCCGCAAAAAAATCCATTTGAATTTTTACTTCCAGCAGCTTGTTCAGGAATGGCAAGACGACTTCGGCAATCCCGATGGCTAATATAGACGCTGAGAACACTATGATGGCGGTCTCCATAAGGAATTGCAGTGCCAGTTGCTTGCGATTGCTTCCTAACACTTTTCTTACACCTACTTCTTTTGATCTGTTTACTGCTTGTGCGGTAGCGAGATTGATGAAGTTGACGCAGGCAATCACTATAAGAAAAATTCCGATGAGCGACAAAGCGGTGATCAGAGAATGACTGAATGTATGTCCGCCGTAATTTCCCATGCGGTCATCATAATGAATTTCGGTGAGTGGTTGTAAAACATAGGCATCTTTTGCATAGTCTGCAGGCTTATGTTTCTTGGCAAAGGATTTAAGAGACTCGTCAAATCTCTGGGGGCTGAGGCCTTGAGGCAACACAATAAATGTAGAAGCATCGCCGTAGGTACTGACCCAGTCGTTCAAATTTCCTTTC
>DATHPV010000447.1:0-2272 GCA_035483495.1 Puia sp. | reverse complement strand
AGCGAAGTATTAGCTCGCAGGATTATCTGGCCCGAATGCAGGCTGTGTATTTGTTTTCATTTTCAGCAGGCGGTTGGGTACTTTTCCTGGAAGCTGTATACCTGCGCATCATTAAACACTCCTGGTTTACATCAAAACCCGGCGCAAGCATTTTCGCAGCTACCGTCTATATTCTGATGGCAATTATCCTGAATCATATTTTCATTGTCAATGAGCGCGACAGAATGATCTATGAGAAATACGAAGGCAAATGGGATAGCAATCAGAGAAAAAAAAGAGATTTCCTTATTTGTGTATTTGTAATGGCCATCCCTTACGTATTACTGGTATCTCTTTCCATTTTATTTCCGAGACATTTATAAATCCATCGGTATTTCAGCAATTAGGTTTTTCGATTTGAAGATTTGAATTTTTCATATCTTAACAAATTGAAAAAATGTATTTCTAAATATCTTACGGCGGTTTTACTGATCATCGCCTCTTATTCAGTATCTGGTCAACCGAACAAACCCCAACCCACATTTCATGTGCTGGTTCTTACAGAGAACGGCGGAATCCATGAAGGATTTGTAATAGCCGCTTTGGATTGGTTGAAAACGTTTTCACAGGAACAGCATTTTGATTTTACAGTGATCCATAAAACGGATTCTATATCAGAAGAATATTTGTCGCACTACCAGCTATTTATTCAGCTGAATTTTCCACCTTATATGTGGAGTGATCTATCCAAAGCCGCATTCGAAAAATATATAGAACAGGGCAGGGGTGGGTGGATAGGTTTTCATCATGCTTCTCTTCTGGGTGAATTTGATGGTTATCAAATGTGGGATTGGTTCTCGCAATTTATGGGAGGAATACGTTTTAAGAATTACATAGCAGCACGTGCAACGGGCACCGTACGGGTAGAAGATAAAACCCATCCTGTGATGAAAGGCCTTCCTGAAAAATTTTCCCTTCCCGATGATGAATGGTATACTTATGATAAAGATCCACGACCTAACATACACGTCATCGCAAATGTGGATGAATCAAGTTATCAACCCCCTTCTGATATAAAAATGGGTGACCATCCCGTGATCTGGACAAATGAAAAAATGAAGGCCAGAAACGTCTACTTTCAAATGGGCCATCACGCCAATTTATTTAACTCTCCTGATTTTAAGAAGATGTTTGCAAATGCCATACTCTGGGCAGCGGGTATTGTTAGTGAATAGTTATTGTAAAATATTTCAGGCATCCAAAATTCATATCGAACGTTTAGCTAAGTATAAACGATTCGTATTATGAAAAAGTTAATGGTTATAACATTTTGTTTGGTATTTGTTTTGGGTGTTTCTGCGCAAACCCACTCCATCAGTGGATATCACGGAAGTGTAGCGTATGTTGTTCAACCCAGAATGAGTGTTGGGATTGGTTTTGCTCCTTATTACAGTCCATTCGGATATTATGGATTCCCTTATGGAATTCCTTATGGCGGTTATTATCCCTACGGCGCTACCAGTCGTCCTACAACTCTTCAGAGAAAGGAAGATGAAATCAGATCAGATTATGAAGACAGGATTTATTCAGTTCATCACGATGACAGTCTGACTGCGAAAGAAAAACGCCAGACGATCCGCGACCTGAAGAAGCAAAGGAAAAAAGAGATCCATGATCTGGTTGCGAATTATCACAAAGAACCCGCAACTAAATAATTTCTTAACAAATTGTTTAGCTGCAATAAGCCCATACAATGGAACAGGGTAGCTTCGTTAAATCGGTAATCATTTCAGTTCTGCCGAGATCAACAGCACCTCTGGTGTATTGAATGGCCCTTACAAGGATCACTAATTCATTCGCACCCTTCGATGTTTGCATCGATAGGACCGGAGGCTGGAATATTTTATCTGGGGGAAAGTTGAACGTTGCAGTATCAGAAATTTCTGTTTTTCCTGTATCCAGATTGCCTACAATCAGAATCAGTTTCCATATCACCTGATTTGAAAAACGGTGTGCAGCTAAAATTTGTTTTGGATCAATAGAAGGTTGGGTTACACTCAATAATCCCGGTTCATTAATGGCGGCGGAGACTTTTAGTGCCGGTATATTACTCAGGTCACATTGGGTATTGAATTGAAAGTCGCTTATAAATGGAAGTTCTGTTAATATTCCATTTACTACCGGGAAGTTTTTTGCTTTCCAGCTCATGAACTTGTTTAATGCGCCGGTAAGCCTGAACATCACGGTAATGTCTTTTTTGCAAGGATTTACATAAGCAATATCCTCCCGGATT